>CAMAUH010000337.1 GCA_945861365.1 Candidatus Kuenenia stuttgartensis | reverse complement strand
GGGTTGGCGACCGTTCGACTGGGGCAAGCAGCACTGTTTCGACCGCCGTGCCGGCGCAGGTCAAGCGCCGGACGCGGGCTGGTCGATGCCCACGATGCCATGGCCAGCCACCACGTCGGGATCTCACTGCTGTTCGCGTCGTCGTTGTTCGCGCAGGGCCTGTTGACGCTGCCGCCGTCGCACGCCAGCAACGAAGGCACCAGCACCACCAATGTGCCGTTCGGGCGCAGCACGCCGACTCGCGTGCAGTACGTGTGGGATGCGGTGCTGTTCCAGGCGCCGGTCGTGTTGACCGGCGTCGCCCTGCGCCTCGACGGCGGTGCCACCGCGGCGGCGAAGATCGTCGATTGCGAACTGCGGCTGTCGACGACGCCCAATGCGTTGGTCAACCTGAACGTCGACTTCGCGCAGAACCGCGGTCCCGACGAGACGGTGGTGGTGCCGCGGCAGTTGCTGCAGCTGCCAGCCGGTACGACGGTTTCGACGCCCAGCGCTTTCCTGCCGGCGATCCCGTTCGCGACGCCGTTCGCGTTCAATCCGGCGAATGGCGGGCTGCTGCTGGAGGTCATCGTCCATGGCCAGCCGCCGGGCGCCTACTCGATCGACGTCACCTGGGTCTGCAACAGCCCCGAGGTGCCGATCGGCCCTGCCGCATGCGTCGGTACGTCCGGTCTGCCGCTGCGTGTCGAAAGCTCGACGACGCAGGTCATCTGGGGCCGGCCGTGGGTCGCGCGCGTGTTGGATGCCACGCCTGGCTCCGTCGTGCTGTTGGCGCTCGGCACCTACGAGACGGGTTCCTATGCCGGCATGCTGTTGCCGCAGGACCTCGTGATCCTCGGCGCGCCGGGCTGCTATGTGTCGATCGATCTGGCTGGCACCTGGGCCTCGGTGGCGGCCGGCGACGGTTCGGCGGCCTTTCCGTTCGTGGTGCCGAACTCGCCGCAGGTGCTCGGTGAGTGGATCCGTTTCCAGGGCGGCGCGTTCGACGCGGCGGCCAATCCGCTCGGCCTCGTGACCAGCCAGGCCCGCAAGGTGCAGGTCTGCGGCTGGGAGCCGGTCGGTCGCGTCTGGTCGAGCGGCATCAATGCGACGTTCGGCACCCGGGAGATCGGGCTCGGCGCCGTCGTGCGCTTCTCGACCCAGTGAAGCGTTGCCACCGGCGTTTGTGAACGTGCGTCAAGTGACGCCCGGTCGGTGTCGATGGCAGCCATGCGCACGGCGCGCTGTCTCGGGGGGGATGGCAACCGTGTCGCGCAGATCGTGCGGGATCAGGGGGTCTGCGCGCTGGTGGTCGGTGAGTGGGGACTCGCCGGTTGCCAGGTGAGCACTGCCGTTGCGGCCATGGGGGTGGCTGCTGGCGGTCGGGCGCCCGCGGTGCCACGCAACACCGCGGGGCCGCCTTTTCTTCGGCGGCGACGAGCGGACGCGCATGCTCGACGCGGAGCGATCGGCTGCGTATCAAGGGGTGATGCCGGCTCGCCCGCTGCACGTGTTGCTGATCGCCATGGCTGCGGGTTGCGCTTCCCACGGCGGGCTGCCGCCGGCGCACGTGCACGGGCTGCCTGCGACCGACGAGCCGCTCGATCGGATCGTGCAGATGGCCCGCGATTGTCGGGATCGCGGTGAGGTGCGCATGGCCCAGCACTACCTGGACACCGCGCTGCTGTCGGAGCCGACGCACGTGGACGCACTGCGCCAGCGCCAGGATCTGCTGCGGGAACGTGGCCGCGCCGGGTTGGTGATGCGGGAAGCCGAAGCGGCCTTGGCCGCGCGGCCCGAGGATGCGGTGGCGCACTACCTGTTCGGTCGCCTCGTCGGCGACCGCGGACGCAAGCTGCTCGCCTTCCGGCGGGCTGCCGAGCTCGCGCCCGACCTGGTCTGGCCGTGGCTGGGCCTCGCGCACACGTTGCTCGCCATCGACCCCAAGCAGGCCCTGGCGATCTACGCCCGGCTGTTCGCGGCCAGTGATTCCCATCCGCTGGTCGCGGTCGCCTACGCGGCGGCGTTGCGCGAAGCGGACCAGTTCGACGCGGCGGCTGCGATCTACCGCCAGCTGCAGGGGGATGCGCGCGCGGTCGGTGTGGCGGAACTTGGCTCGGCCCAGGTGGCCTTGGCGCGCGGGGACCGCGGCCGCGCCTGGTCGTCGGCCCTGGCGGCGCTGCGGGCGCGGCCGTTCGACGCCGGGCTGCAGGCGCTGCTGCTCGGTTGGATCGAAGCTGGCGCCAACGATGAGCAGGTGGCGCAGGTGCTCGACGTCTTGCGGGAAGATCCCGCCCGCGTGCATGAGTTCGCCAGAGGCGATGGCCGCAACACGCTGGCCCTGCTGCTGCAGCGGGCGGGGCAGCTGCAGCAGCTGCGCACCCTGCTGGAAGGGGTGGCGGATGCCCGCCATCCAGGGTTGCGCCGCTTGCAGCGCCGGCTGCTGCTCGGCCTGGGCGACGTCCCGGCCTTCCTGACCACCGTGCGTGAAGACGTGCCCGCCGACGTCGTCGCCGCGGAGCCGAACCGGCTGCGGGCCCGCTGGCATGCCCTGTTGCATGGCCCCTGGCACGTCGGCGATCCGATGGCTTCGCCAGCACAGGCGGTCGCATTGCTGGCAGCGCTGCGCGACGTCGGGTGGTTGGCCGAAGCCGAACTGGTCGCCGCGGCGGCGCTGCGGCGGTTCCCGGACGGCACAGCGATCGAGGTCGTGCGCGACGAGGTGCAGCGCGAGCTGGCGTTCGAAGCGGGCGTGCGCAGGTTGCTCTACCAGGGTTATCAGGAGCGCGACACGGCCGACCTGACGACGGTCGTCGAGCGCCTGCGGCAGTTGTCGTTGCGGGTGCTGCGGCAGGATGTCGTCGGGGCACCGGAACGCTTCTCGGCGCCGTTGGTGGGGGAGATGCTCGACCCGTTCGTCGGGTCGTTGGCGGCCCACTTCGATCGCTACAACAAGCACTTCGTGCTGGGGCGACGGGCCGGCGGCATCGCCGAAGGCCTGCTGTTGACCCGCTTGTCGTTGGCGGAACTGCAGCCCTCCGAGGCCTTGGCGCTGCCGTCGCCTTGTCTCGAGGTCGTCGGCATCGATCGCGATGTGCGTTCGCTCGGCGGCGTGCTCGGTGGCGACCTCGCCGGGGTCGCGCTGTTGAACCACTTCATCGTCGACTTCGACGCTGTGCGCGATTGGGCCGCCAGCGTCGCCGAGCGCCGCCGGATCGCGGCCGAGGACGGCCAGGCGTTGGTGGCCGATGCGTTGCCACTCGAACCGGGCGACCTGCCATTCGATGCCGCCTGGCGGCTGGCGCTGCTGTCGCCCGTGCAGGACAGCGGGCTCGACGCGGCGGTGCTGGACACCATCCGGCAGCACGAACGCCAGCACCTGGTCGATTCGTTCCGCTACCTGCCCGTCGAGAACAACCTGTGGCGCAGCCTCGGTCTCGTGCTGTCGTTCGGGTTCTCGCCGTCGGCGATCGAAGCGGAGATGGAACGGCGGGCGGAACTCGCCGCGCTGGCGGTCTCGCCGTTCACCGAGCTGGTGCTCGCCCACATCGCGGATTTCCTCGGCAACACGGTTGCTGGCTCGCCGCACCACGCCGGCTTCGGCCAGCTGGGGCGGGAACTGACCCGCGAGCTGCGGGCTCTCGGTGTGCCGGCCGCCGATGCGGCCCCGAGTGGTTGGCATCGGGTCGATCGCCAGGTCGTGCAGGCGGCCGCCAGGCAGCTGCTGCGGCAGGCGCATTGACAAGGCCGCCGTGGCGGAGGCACGCTATTTGTCAGTGCGCGCGTTAGGCTGCCGGGTCGGGTTCGCTCGCCCTGCGCGCCGATACCGAACGGAGGTTCCGATGATGCGATTGCAAGGATCTGTCGTGTTCGCCGTGCTGCTGTCCATGTTCGCCGTGGGAGGAGGTCTGGTCGCGCAGACGCCGCCCGCGACGCCGCCCGCGGCAAAGGGGCCTGACAAGGAGGTCGCCGAGAAGATCGGCCTGTTGAAGGATGCCGTCGCCGACAAGAAGTTCGCGCGCGAAGCCGAAGGCCTGCAGGCGATCGACTTCCTGCTGCAGAAGTCGCGCGCTGGCCTCGAGCCGAAGGACCAGCAGGCGGTGGTCAAGGCGCTCGATGGCGTGTTGTCGAACGGCAAGGTGCGCCCGCCCGACAAGGTCGAGCTGTACATCGGCGCCGCCGCGGCGTTGGGTTACTGCGGCGTCGAGGGCGCGAAGGTGCTGAAGAGCGCCTACCTCGACAAGACCCGTTACCCGGAGAAGCCGGATTGGGTGCGGTTGCGCGAGCAACTGCTGAAGAACCTCGGCCGCACCAAGGACGAGTCGATGATCCGGTTCCTGGTCGTCGAAGCGAAGGAGAACAACGAGGCTTCGTTGCAGGCCATCGCCGGCGAGGCGCTCGGCAACTTCGAGGACAGCAAGGAGGCGACCCGCAAGGAGATCGTCAACCTGTTGCTGATCAAGTACGGCGAGCTGTACGAACAGGCTTCGCAGCTCGGCACCAACATCCTGGCGCAGAATGCGCAGGATCGGTTGGCCACCCTGCAGGACAAGTGGAATGGCACGCTCGCCAAGCTGACCCGCCAGAACTTCACCAAGTTCCCCGAGTGGCAGACCTGGTACCAGAAGCACAAGAGCCAGGCCTGGTGAGGAACCGCGGCGACTTCCGCACGGCTGCTTGAGCGGCGCGGGAAGCCGCGCCCGTTCGCGCCGTCAGATGCCTTCCTGATGCCTCGCCTCGCTTCGTTCGTCTCCATCGCCGCGGTGATCGTCATCGGGGCGTGGGCCCTGTGGGAGACGAAGGCCTTGGCGGAGACCGCCGGGCAACACGAGATGGCTGCCCGCAACCTGCGCGCGGAGCTGGCGGTGAAGGCCGCGAAGCTCGCGGCTGCCGAGATCGAGCTGGCTGCCGCCGGCAAGGACGGCGTCGCCTATGCACAGTTGCGGTTGGAGTTGAGCACCGCGCAGTCGCAACTCGCGGCGGTGACGGCGCTGCTCGAGCAACGCAACGCGGAGGCCCAGCAGCGGGTCGAGGCAGCTGCAGCCGAGAGCGAGCGTGCGGCCAAGGGCCTGCCCGAAGGCGTGC
>CAMAUH010000336.1 GCA_945861365.1 Candidatus Kuenenia stuttgartensis | reverse complement strand
TGGACGGCCGGTAGCTGGCAACCTCTCGGCGGCGGCGTCAACAACATCGTGCGAGCGCTGCTGCGCCTGCCCAACGGCGACATCGTCGCTGGCGGTGACTTCACGCTCGCTGGCACCTTGACCAACACCGCGCTGTACGCGGCGCGCTGGGACGGCACCGCTTGGACGGCGATGTCGGCGCCGGCGCCGGTGACGTCGCTCGCGACCGAAGCCAGTGGGACGTTGGTCGCCGCGAGCAACGGTGTCCGGCGCTGGGGTGGGAGCTCTTGGCAACTCGTGGTCGCATCGAGTGCAAGCTCGGTGCTGCCCCTGCCAAACGGCGACCTGATGGTGTCGAAGTTCTTCCCCACCGGTGGCCTCGCGCGCATCGCGCCGGACGGAACGGTGCGCAAGACCTATGGGATCGCCGATGGCGTGACCGACCTCGTCCTCGCCGAGGACGGCGACATCCTCGTCGCCGGCAACATCCAGGGCGTCACCGGCGTCGCCAGCGTCGGCGTCGCGCGCCTCGACGCGCCGTGCCCAGCGACCTCGACGACCGCCGGTGCTGGCTGCACCGGCAGCGCTGGCCCGCTCGCGCTGACGCCGACCGACCTGCCGTGGCTCGGCGCTTCGTTCCGCGCCGTTGCCACCGGCCTGCCGACGCTCGCATTCGGGGTCGCGGTGACCGGCTTCGCCCCGACCAGCCTGCCTCTGCTGACGGTGTTCCCGACCGCGGTCGCCGGCTGCACGCTGCACGTGCAGCCCGACCTGCTCGAAGTGGCGCTCGCCGCCGCGGGCTCGGTGACGGTGCAACTCGTCGTGCCCAACAGCGCAGCGCTCGTCGGCATCGCCGTGCATCACCAGGTCGTGTCGCTGCAGTTCGACGCGGCGGTGAACTTCACCGAGGTCGCGGCGACGAACTCGCTGCTGTCGACGGTGGGCACGCTGTGAACCGGCCCGCGGCGACCTGAGGCCGCGAAGCGGCCGTCGGACGGTCACCAGGATCTTCGTGCTGTAGCTGCGACCGCGAGCCGGAGACTGCGGCGCCGCGCGCGTCGGTTTCGGTGTGCGCGGTCTCCTCCCGCACCTCCGCGCCACAGTAGGCTGCGGACCTCGCTCGCCGCTCGCCATGGGACTGCTGCGCCTCCTCCTCGCCCTTGCTGTCGTCGCTGCCCACGCCGGGCCCGCCTTCGATCGCATCGAGTGGTTCCTGACCGGTGGCCCGCTCGCGGTCCAGATCTTCTACGTCATCAGCGGCTTCTACATGGCCCTGGTGCTGAACGAGAAGTACGTCGGTGAGGGCTCCTACCTCCGGTTCCTCCGGGCCCGTCTGTGGCGCCTGCTGCCGGTGTTCTGGGTGGTGCTGGCGGCCACCTTGGTGGCCGCCTTCGCGATCCACGCCGCCAGCGGCCGCGACATTGCGCCGATGGCACGGTGGCGCGATCACGGTGCGGCGATGCCGTGGTCGCACTGGCTCGGCCTGCTGCTGGTCAATGGAACGATCGTCGGCCAGGACCTGGTGTCGTTCCTCGCACTCGACCCGACCAGGCACGAACTGTTCTTCACGGCGGACTTCCAGAACACGGCGCTGCCAGCGTGGCGGTTCCTGTTCGTGCCGCAGGCATGGACGGTCGGCGTCGAGCTGATGTTCTATGCCGTGGCGCCGTGGCTCGTGCGTCGGCGCAGCAGCGTGCTGCTGACGCTGATCGCGGCCAGCCTGCTGTTGCGGGTCGGTCTGATGCACGGGTTCCGGCTGGGCCACGATCCGTGGACCTACCGGTTCTTTCCGACCGAACTCGCGCTGTTCCTGGCAGGTGCTTGGGCCTTTCGGTGCCACGGCTTCCTGGAGCGGCGCAACCTGCTGCGGCCGCCGGTGTGTGCGATCGCCGTCGCCATCGCGATCGCGGCGGTGTCGACCTACGCGCTGTGGCCGCCCGCAGCGCGCCGCGCGCCCTATGGGTTGCCGCTGCTGCTGGCAGCGGTGCCGTTGCTGCTGCCCTTCGTGTTCGCCAGCACTCGCCGATTGGCCTTCGACCGGGAAATCGGCGAACTCTCGTATCCGGTCTACCTCGTGCACTACCCGCTGGTGTTCTGCCTCGGAGCGCTCGGCGTACCGTGGCTCGACGAGCATCAGGGAGAGGTGGTGCTGGCAGCCAGCGTGGTGCTGGCATGGTTGCTGTGGCGCCTGGTCGGGCGACCCCTCGAAGCAGGTCGCCAGAACCGGTCGTTCCAGCGCGGCTGACGATGCACCCGGTTCGTCGGCGACACGGTGGCTCGGTCCGCCTGAGCGAATCGGGACCCAGCGGTGGTTTCCGATCGCGCGATCCTGGCGAAACGCCACCATGGGCCTCGATGGCACGGGCGCCGCTCACCGCAGCCTGCGGTCCCTGTGCCGGCACGGGTCGAGGCGGCGAAGGAACGGCTTCCGCACGGGCTGGGAACGGCTACTCTGCGGCCCCGCGGCAACGCGGCGCCAACCTCGTCTCGGCTGGCCCAACCAACACCACACCGTCGCGAGGCGGGAAGGCGTCGATCCCCCGTGTCCAGCGGCACTCCCACCCCACCGACCGGCGCTGCCACGGCCTGGATCTCGCCGCGGTCCTGGCCCGAGCAGCAGCTGCGCAACGGCCGCCGCTTCGTGTGGCTGGCGTTGCTGGCCTACGCACTGGCGCTGTGGACGGTCGTGCCGCAGGGCATCGGCTATTCGTGGCGGGAGTGCGACACCCAGGCCATCGCTCGCAACTTCCTGATCGACGGTTTCGACCCGCTGCATCCGCGTGTCGATTGGCGGGGCGCGGGTCTTGGCTACGTCGAGTGTGAGTTCCCGCTGTACCAGCTGATGGTCGCGACCTCCCTGGCGGCCTTCGGCGAAGTCGAGTGGCCCGGGCGCCTGATCTCGATGCTGGCGGTGATGCTCGGGGCGCTCGCGCTGCATCGCCTGCTCGAACTGCGCGCCGGACCTGCCGGGGCCGCGGCCGGCGTCGTCGCGTTCTTGTGCACGGGCAGCGCCACCTACCTGGGTGCGCGGGTGATGCCCGATGCGCTCTGCATGGGGCTCGGTCTCGCCGCTCTCGCGACCTTCGTCCGCTACCTCGCGTCCGGCAGCGCCGTGGCCCTGACCCTGTCTTCGATCGCGCTGGCGCTGTCGGCGTTGCAGAAGCCGCTGGCGCTGCAGCTGGGCCTGGTCATGTTCGGTTGGACGGTCGTGCAGAACCGCGCGCGCCTGCGTGAACCGCGACTCTGGATGTCGTTCGCCGCGGTGCTGGCGGTGGTCGGTGCGTGGCTGGTGCACGGCAAGAACCTGCACGCCGAGACCGGACTGACCTTCGGCGTCATCAGCGGCGGCGACACCAAGTTCCCGGACTTCGCACAACTGCTGCAGCCCAAGATCTACGCGCAGCTCGCCTGGACCACGCTGCAGTACGGGTTCTCGCTGCTGGCCGGCATGGCCCTCGTGACGCTCGGGGCGCGCCGCCGCCTGGATGGGTCCGACCTGGTGCTGCTGGCATCGGTGGTCGTCGGCCTGTTCGTGTCGCTGCGTTACAGCTACCACCACAACATGGGGCCGCACTACCACTCCTTCGCGGCGGTGGCCGGCGCCTGGTGCCTCGCGCGCGCCTGGCCGGCGGCCGCCAGTCGCTGGCTGTGGACAGGACTGCTGTTGGCCGCGGCGGCGCACGGCGGCTGGCGACTGCTCGAAGAACGACAGTGGCGCAGCCAGGCCATCACGAACCCACCCATGGAGCTGGCGGTGGCGATGCGCGAGGTCGCGTCGGCAAGACCGCTGGCGATCGTGCGCGCCGAGAAGCCCCGCTTCGACCCGCAGTGGCAACGCACCAACAACTTCGAGGACCCGCGGTTCCTCTACCAATCGCGACTGCGGGGCTGGGTGTTGCCTGCCGACGGCTTCGACCTGGCGAAGCTGACCGAGTTGCACGGCCAAGGTGGCCGCATCGTCTACGACCCGCTGCCCGCCAAGAACTCGGCGGAGCTGTCGCAATGGCTCGACGAACACGGCGACGTGCTCATCGACCGCCATGGTGTGCGCATCCATCGCCTGCACGACCGGCTGTGAACCGCTGCGGGCGGCCGCAGCCGCCTGGCATCAGGGCAGGATGCGGACCTTGTGCACCGAGATGCCCTGGAAGTGCTTCGACTCCAGCACCTGCACACGCGGATGCTCCAGCAGCGCTTCGATCGAACCGTCGACCGAGACGTGCGGGTGCCAATGGTCGCGCACCAGATAGCAGACGTCGTCGACGCTGCGGGCCTTGATGTTCAGCAGCTCGGGGTCCCGGCTGCTGGGGTAGGAGCGCAGCCTCGCACCGGCGAGCAGCGCCGCGTTGTGGGCAGCGAAGGTGCGGAACGTGCTCTCGGCCAGATCGCCGAACCAGGCACCCAGGCGCTTCTGCACGGCAGCGCCGAGCTGCTGCGGATCGGCCGGCAGCGCCAGGTTCTTCTCGTCCTGGATGCGGACGTCGTAGTACGACAGTGGCCGCGGGTTGGGCGTCGAGGTGAACACGGCGCGACCGGCCCCATCGCCGTCGATCTCCCGACCCAGGAAGGCTGCGGCGGCACGCCAATCCGAGTTCGGCTTGTAGACGGTCCACTGCGTGCCTTGGAACAGGAACAGGCCGACCAGCGCGGCGACGTTGCAGACCAACACGACGGCACCGAGCACGACCTGCAGCCGGCCGCGGCTGGAAGCAAGGCCGGCGCCAGCGACCAGGAACACGAAGGGCAGCGCCGCGATCGCACTGCGCTCCATGTAGGTGCGGTCATAGCCGCAGAGCTTGCAGGCGATCAGGAACCCGGGCAGCAGCAGCAGGCCGAACAGGGCGAGGGCGCCGCGCGGCAGCGCACCGCGGGTGCGCGCAACGTGCACACAACCGAGCAGGAGCAGGAGGCCACCCAAGGCCTGGTGCACCCAGGCGGTCGCGTTGCCAACCGGGGTGTTGCCCGGCGACAGCGTGTGGCCGGTCCAGCACCAATCGACCAGGAAGCGCCACAGGGCATCGAAGTCCATCCCGCGCAGGTAGTCCTGCGAGGTCTCGAACTCGCCCAGCGCCCGCTTGGCGACGATGAACCCGCCGAGCAGCAGCACG
>CAMAUH010000335.1 GCA_945861365.1 Candidatus Kuenenia stuttgartensis | reverse complement strand
AGCCGCGTCTGTCGCCGCGAAGTCGCGGTCCCACAGCTGGCACGTCACTTCCTTGTGCTTCTGGTCGAGCCCTTCGCAGTAGTTGGTGAACAGGCAGCGCCGCACCTCGCCACCGCGACCGAGCCGCATCTTCTCCCACCAATCCGGGTCGGCGAGGCTCTGCCGCGCCGCCGCGACCAGGTCCGCCTCGCCGCGCTGCAGGATGCCTTCCGCCTGCGCGAAGTCGCAGATGCCGCCGGCGGTGACCACCGGCGTCGTCAGTCCGGCCGCCCGCAGCGCGGCGCGGATCGCCGCCGCGAGGGGCACGTTGCGGCCGAACGGCCCGCGCGCGTCGCTGCGCACCGTCGGCATGCACTCGTGGCCCGACGGGCCGGTGTACGGATACGCGGCCTCGCCGACGTTCGGCTGCTTGGCGTCGTCGAACTTGCCGCCCTTGCTGATCGACAGGAAGTCCAAGCCCGCGCGTGCGAACGCGAGGCCGTGTGCGATCGCGTCGTCGACGTCGCTGCCGTTGGCGATCGCTTCGTCGCCGAGGTAGCGCGTGCCCAGGCAGACGTCGCGGCCGATGCGCGCGCGAACCGCGGCGATCACTTCGAGCGGCAATCGTTGGCGCGCCGCCAGCGAGCCGCCGTAGCCGTCGGTGCGCACGTTGGTGCGCGACAGGAACGACGCCATCGTGTAGGCGTGCGCGAAGTGCAGTTCGACGCCGTCGAAGCCTGCCTCGCGCGCGCGCGCGGCGGCAGCAGCGAACAGCTCGGGCAGCACCGCCGGCAGTTCGCGTATGTGGGGGATGTGCAGGTCGTTGACCTCCTCGCGCGCGCCGTGTGCGTAGTCGCGGTACTCGCGCGGCGTCAGCAGCGTGCGCAGCGTCGCGTCGTCGCAGGCGGCGAGCTGTGTGCGCACGTTCGCCTCATCGGCCGCGGCGGCGGCGCCGAAGCGTTCGCGCACCGCGTCGACGAGCCGCGGCGTGATCGCGAGGAAGCGCGCGAAGAACTTCGCCGGCTCCGGGCGGCGGCGGATCGACAGGAAGTCGAGGATCTGCAGGAACACGCGCGTGCGGCCGCCGCTGCGTTCGCGCACGGTGCGCACGAGGTCGCGCAGGCCCGGTACGAAGCGGTCGTGGCCGATGCGCAGCAACGGGCCGCTCGGCACGTCGCGGATGCCGGTGGCTTCGACGACCAGCACGCCGGGCGCGCCGTCGGCGAAGCGGCCGTACCAATCGAGCACGTGCGGCGTCACGAAGCCGTCCTCGGTCGCGCGCCACGGCACCATCGCCGGCACCCACGTGCGCGACGTCGTCGTCAGCGGGCCGAGTGGCAGCGGCGCGAACAGCAGCGAACGCGCGGCGTCGGCGGCGTTCGGCCAATGCGGCGTCGGCAGCGCGTGGCGCACGACCGGCTGCGCGTCCATGTCAGCCGCTGCGCTTCGGCGGTTCGCGGAAGCCCTTCGGCGCGCGCCGCATCTGGCCCATCGCCTGCGGCGGGTGCTCGAGGCCGAGCACGTACCACTGCATGCCGAAGCCCTGCATCGTCATGCGCGTGCGGTTCTGCAGGCGCAGCAGGTTGTCCTTGCTCGGCTGGTCGTTCGGGTTGCGCTTGCAGAAGTTGGCCAGCACGGTCTGGGCCTCTTCGCTGCGTTCGCTCTTGTGCAGGATCCACGCCCACGTGTTGTGCAGCAACGCGTGCTTCTTGCCGACCATCGCCGCGACCTGCAGCACGGCGAGTGCGCGCTTGCTGTCGCCCTTGCTGTAGAGGATGCACGCGAGCAGCAACCGGGCGTCGGAGGCGCGCACGCTCGACTTCTCGAGCAGCGCCAGCGCCTTGTCCTTGTCCTGGCCGTGCCAGGCCAGCATGCCCATCTGCGCCTGCAGCTGGCCGGTCAGCAGCGGGATCCACTTCCCGTACGGCAGCAGCGCTTCGAGGCTCTGCATCGCGGCGTCGAAGTGGCCGGCCTCCATCTGGGCCCGCACACGTTCCATCGCCGGGTAGAGCACGGTGCCCATGCGCCGTTGCAGCAGGATCCACAGCGCGGCGAACGCGACCACGGAGAACAGGATCGCCCAGCCCCAGCCCCACCAGTCGAGCAGGGTGCCGCTGAAGCCGGCCAGCAGGGCGATCGCGAGAGTGATGAAGACGGAGTACACGCGGTATTCGGCTCGGAAAGGGCCGAGCAGGATACGGCGCGGCCCGGCCGTCAGCGACCGTCTAGTCCTCGATCCACGTGCCGACGAAGCGGTGGGCGACGTAATTGGTGAACTGGCCGGGTGCCAGCATGGTCAGTTCGTAGCCGTGCAGGTTGCCGTCGTCGTGCTGCGTCGACTTCGTGTAATGGCGCAGGTCGCTGATCGTGGTGCGGTCGGCGGTGTCGTAGATCGCGTCCACCGCCCACACCGGCGCACCGGAATGCACCGACACCAGCTGCGTGCGCAAGCCGAGGTGCGGTGGCGTGTAGGCGCGCCACGACGTCACCGAGCCCATGAACACGCCGTCCAGCATGTAGCGGTTGCACAGCCGCACCATCGCTTCGGTCGACAGCCGGCCGCGCGCCATCGATTCGTTGATCTCGTCGTCTTCGCGCGCGTCCGACGGCAGCGGAACCACTTCGAAGCGGCGCAGCTTCTGCAGCTCGGCGACGAACGCGTCGCGCACCACGTTGCAGTCCGCCGCGATGCCGGCTTCGTGACCGAACGGCAGCACCATGATGCGGCGCACGTTGGCGAGGTCGGCCGGCTCGGCCAGGTAGCTGTTGATGACCTTCGGTTCGGGCGGCCGTTCGAGGTTGCAGGCGGCGAAGGACACGCTGAGGGCGAGCGCGAGCGGGATGCCCAATGCGCGCGCGTGCATCAGCGGCTCCGCGGCGCCGGCGCGGCGGCTTCGGTCGCGTTGCCGGTCGCCGGCTCGAGGGCCGCGCGCAACGCTTCGATCTTGCTGAGCAGCGTCGCCTGCTCGAGCTTCGCCTTCTCGATCGACAGGCCAAGGATGCGGGCTTCCAGCTCGCGGCGGCGTTCCCGCAGCGATTCGGTCTCCGCCTCGGCTTGCGCGCGCAGCGCCTTCTCCTTCTGCAGCGCGGCAGTCTCGTCGTGCAGCTGGCGTTCCAGGTTCTGCTTCTCGGCGCGCAGCTCGTTGACGGCGTCGTCCTGCTTGCGCTCCTTCTCCTTCAGCTTCGTGAACTCGTCGAGCAGGTGGCTCTGCTTCGGCCCCCAGTCCATCTCGATGTTGGTGCCGGCCTTGCTGAGCGAGCCCTTCTGGCCATCGAGGGGATCGTCGGGCGCGGGTTCGTAGATCAGGTCGGCGGTGGACTTGCAGCCCGCCAGCGACACCAGCAGCAGCACGCACAGGAACTTGCAGGGGAAACGGGTCATGTCAGTTCTCCTTGCCGAAGACACACTCGACGACGGCCGAGGCGCCGCAGCCGCAGCGCACGGTGAACCCGACGATGCGGTCGCCGTCGAGCAGCGGCACGACCGCGATCGGTTGTGCCTGCTGGCCGTCGCCGGTGCCGCAGTCGACGAGTGCCGGCTGCTTCAGCAGCCGCACTGCATCGCGGCGGATCACGCCGGGTCGGTCGGGGTTGGTCGTCATCGCGGGGGGGAACCCGCTACGCGATCACGTCGACGTGGCGGGTCTCGCCATCTCTTCGGCTGTCGGGGGCCGGAACCTGTAGCGCCGATCGCATCGACCTTTGGAGCGGGCCGGTCGCGGGCTTGCCCGACTGCTCACCCGACTGCTGCATGGCCTGCCGGAAGGCGTCCGCCTGCCGCTTGCCGCCGCCGGCCTGACGTTCGTTGACGCTCAGCGAACCGGACACGTTCGCCAAGGAGCGAATGGGTTCCATGTCAGTCCTCCTCACGCATCTTCAGGCGCAGCCGCTCGGTCGCGCGCGTCAGGATCTGGCTGATCCGTGACTCGCTGACGCCGAGCACTTCGCCGATCTCCTTCAGGAACAGCTGCTCGTGGAAGTAGAGCACCACCACGTTGCGGTCGGTTTCGGGCAGTTCGGCGATGGCCTTGGTCAGGCGCTCGAGCCGCTCGCGCTTGTCGGCGTGTTCGCCGGGTTCCAGCGTGTCCTCGTCGCCGATCTGGCCCGCCATCGGCCCCGCGTCCTCGTCGCTGCCGAACGGCTCGTCGAGCGACAGCATGCGGCTCGTGTGCAGAGCCTGCAGGTCCTCGTCGAGATCCTGTTCGCTGCAGCCCATCACGGTCGCCAGTTCGGCCGGCGTCGGCGCGCGGCCGAGTTCGGCACGCAGCTGGGTCGTGGCCCTGTCCATGCGCCGCAGGCGGTCGCGGCGGTTGCGCGGCACCGGGTCGTGCTTGCGCACTTCGTCGAGGATCGCGCCGCGGATCGCGGTGTAGGCGAAGGTCTTGAACGAGGCGCCGCGGTTGGGGTCGAAGGTCGATGCGGCGTGCATCAGGCCCATCACGCCGACCGAGAAGAAGTCGTCGCGATCGAGCGAAGCCGGCAGTGCGACCGGGATGCGCGCCACGACGTAGTGCACGAGGGGCAGGTACTGCTCGACGAGCCGATCGCGTTCGGCGGTGGAACGCTGGATCCTGGCGCTGCCCGTTCTCAAGCGTCCTCCTTCTTGTCGGCCTGGCGCTTGGCTTCGTCGCGGGCGAGTGCGGTGAGCACCGCATCGACCAGCGGTGCCGCCAGCAGGTTGCCGAAGACCAACGCGGCACCGGCGGTCATGACGCTGCGCATCAGAGCCGTCATGCCGTCGACACCCGCGAACGTCGCGACGACGAACGTGATGCCGAACGCGAGGCTCGTGAGGTACGCCGTCAACTGGCGTGTCAGTTCTTGACTACCGGTGCCCGACTTCATGGACGCTTGCCGCGGTGTCGTATCGGCGGCAGCGCCCGCGCAGGTTGAGGCCGTGCAGCGGAACTTGCGGTCGGATGGGGATCTCCCGTAGGCCGGCCGCGGCAGTCGCTACAGCGGCAGGATGGCGTCGACGCGCAGCTGGAAGATGTCGACGACGTAGCCGTCCTCGATCGTCGCGCCGATCGTCAGGGTGCCGCTGATCAGCACCGGGTCGTACGAGTAGTCCGCCGTCTCACCGCCCTGCATCACGCAGCGCACGATGCCGTGGATGTCGGG
>CAMAUH010000334.1 GCA_945861365.1 Candidatus Kuenenia stuttgartensis | reverse complement strand
TGGCACAGCGTGCACGCGTGCGGGCGGCCCGCCGCGGCATCGCGCGCCGGATCGGGGCTGTCGATGCGGTGGCTGCGGTGGATGTCGAGCACGCCGTAGACGATGCGCGGCATATGGCAGTTCACGCACGCCGAACCGGCACCGCCTTCGGCATGGTGCGTGTGCGCGCTGACGTCTGCACCGATCGCCGGATGGCACTGCGTGCACAGTGCGTTGCCTTGGCGATCGGGCCGCAGCTGACCGCGCGGGTCGCCCGCGTGCATCGCATGGCAGCTCTGGCAGGTCATCTCGCCCTTCGCGTAGCACGTCGACGCGACGACGCCCTGGTACTCGTACGCCGTCAGCCGCGGCGTGCCATCGCCCCAGAAGCGCAGCTTGAACAGCTCGGGATCGGCGCCGCCGCGCACCGGCGTGTCGGCGACGATCGGGCGCACGTGCTCGGTCAGCCGATCGCCGACGCGAAACGTCGGGCCGGTCGTCAACCACGCCTGCACGTTCTGCATCGGCTCGGGCAACCGCGCGCCGTGGCACTGACCGCACACCGCGACCGCGCGTTCCTGGTCGAGCTTGTTGGCGGTCGGCAACGGCTTGCCGCGGCCGGCGAGGCGCGCCAGCGGATCGCGCTGCTCCGCGCTGTGCTGCTCGCCGGGGCCATGGCAGGCCTCACAGGCGATGCCGAGTTCGCCGACCTTGCTGTCGTAGCGATTGCCGTCGCGCAGCCGCGCCGGGTCCTTCGCGTCGAGCAGGCTCGGCCGCGCGCCGGTGTTGTGGCACAGCACGCAGTTGTTGTTCCACTCGGCGGCGTGGTTGCCGAGGCCATCCTGGTCGGGGCCGAGGAACACGGTCTCCAGCGGCAGCCACCGTTCGTGCTCGATGTGCCACAGGATCGGCAGGCGGACGAACGCGAAGCCGTCGCGGCGGGTCTGGCGTTCGAAGTACTGCTGGTAGCGGCGGCTGCCGACGAGCAGCGCCACC
This sequence comes from Candidatus Kuenenia stuttgartensis, assembly GCA_945861365.1. Classification (GTDB taxonomy): domain Bacteria; phylum Planctomycetota; class UBA1135; order UBA1135; family UBA2386; genus UBA2386. Next base: position 4,134 of record CAMAUH010000334.1, on the reverse strand, counting down.
TCGGCGGTGCGCACGCCGTTCGCCGCGTCCGGGATCTCGATGCAGAAGCGCTCGCCGTCGCGGAACGGCCGGGCGCTGTCCTTGCCGTAGCGCACGGTGCGGCCGTCGAAGCTGCCGCGCACGGTGTGTGCATCCGGCAGCTGCGTCATCGTCGCGTGGAAGGTCGCGCGCCACGACGCGTGATGGTCGGGGTGGCATTGCGCGCACGCGGCGGAACCGACGTAGCCATGCGCGCGGTCGAGCAGCGGCGCGTTCGCTTCCTGCGCGATCGGGTCGTGGCCCCAGTGCAGCGCCGCCGCGACGAAGGCGGGCGGGAGCAGCAGGGCGAGGACCGGCAGGAGGCGCATGGGGCGCGGGATCATCGCACGGTGGCGCAGCGGCAGCGAGGCTGCCCATGCACCCGACACCCCGACACGATCCCAAGGCGATCCATGGGAGTGACCCCGCTGGGCTAGCAACCCGTATCCGGCCTGCGCACTCACCCGAACCGAGCGCGTCGTCGCATTGCTACGGGCCGTTCGCCGAGATCACCCTGGCTCGCGCCCAACGGTCGTACGGTGTCTGACCGGTCACGAGCAACGCCACGAACCACCACAGTGGCACGCCGACCGCAACCGCCATCGGCACGTACACCCAGGTCGACGGGCCAGCATCTCCGCTGGAGATTGCTTGATGCGCGACCAGGTGCCCGCATTCCCACGGCATGAACTTGATCGCATTGCGCAGCAGGGATCGCCCGAGGGGCAGGCTACCGCCGGCGGTGTCCACCACCTGGAGCCGGACCAGCCGTTTGCCCAGCGACGCCCGTGCCTTCGATCTCTCCAGCAACGCGAAGTACGACGTCACCGGGAGGGTCATCGCAAGGAAGCCCACCAACTGGCCCTTCCAGGGGTCGATGTCTGCAGGCAGCTGCCCGCTCGTGAACGCCCACACCGCTCCGAACACGACTGCGCCCCATGCGGCAATGACCAGCCAATCGAGCGCAAAGGCGAAGAGGCGACGCATTCCCGCATCTTGCCCCGAGCCCGCCGGAACGCGAACAGCCCGATCGTTCCTCGACTCTCGGCTCCACTGCCCCCCCCTGGACGTGACCCGCTCAGCAGCACAGACGACACATCCACCCGGTAGCGCAGGGACGCTCGCCGCGATCCTGGATGAAGTCGGCAAGCATCACGGGCTGGCTCGCCGCATCTCGTGACTCGACTGTTCGGCTGAACAGCCAGTGGTGCTCCTCAGCGTCCGAGTGCCGCGAGCACCTTCACCTTCACCTCGGTGGCGAGGCACTCGCTCTTCTGCATGCCCTTGCGCACCAGGAACTCGACGCCGCCTTCGGCCGCCTTGCGCCCGACGAACACCTGCACCGGGAAGCCGAGCAGTTCGTTGTCCTTGAACTTCGCACCCGGGCTCAACGCGCGGTCGTCGAGACAGACGTCGACGCCCGCGGCCTTCAGTTCCGCGAACAGCTGCTCCGCCAGCGCCACCTGCTCGTCGCGCTTGGGATCGAGCATCGCGACGACGCACTCGAAAGGCGCCAGCGCGACCGGCCAGACGATGCCCTTGTCGTCGAAGCTCTGCTCGACCGCGGCCGCGGGCGTGCGCGACACGCCGATGCCGTAGCAGCCCATCACGAACGGGGTCGGCTTGCCGCCCTGGTCCATGAACGTCGCCGCCATCGCCTTCGAGTACTTGATGCCGAGCTTGAAGATGTGGCCGACCTCGATGCCGCGCGCCTGCTCGAGCGGCTTGCCGCTGACCGGGCAACCTTCGCCGGCGCGCGCCTTGCGCAGCTCCTTCCACGACGGCATCCGGCAGTCGCGGCCGAGATTGACGTTGAGGCAGTGGTAGCCGGTCTCGTTGCAGCCGGTCAGCAGGTTGGTGACGTCGCGCAGCGACTCGTCGGCGAGCAGCGGCACCTTCTCGTTGAGGCCGACCGGGCCCGCGAAGCCGGTGTCGGCGCCGGTCGCCGCCTTGATCTCCTCGTCGGTGGCGAGGCGCACGGTCAGCGCATCGAGCGCGTTCGCGAGCTTGACCTCGTTGATCTCGAGATCGCCGCGCATCATCACCGCGACCACCGTCGCCTTGGCCTTCCACGTGACGTGGTAGAGCACCGTCTTCGCCATGCGCGACGCGACGATGCCCGGGAAGAACGCTTCCAGCTGCGCCACCGTCTTCACGTCCGGCGTCGCGTGCTTCTCGAGGGCTTTGGCCTCACCGCCACCGGGTGCCGGCGGCAGCTTGCTGGTCGCCTTCTCGACGTTGGCCGCATAGCCGCTGTCGCGGCAGAACAGGATCGAGTCCTCGCCGCTGTCGGCGATGACCATGAACTCCTCGCTGCCAGCACCACCGATCGCGCCCGAGTCGGCCTGCACGACGGTGTAGTCGACGCCGCAGCGCTCGAAGATGCGGCAGTACGCGTTGCGCATCTTCTGGTAGGCGACGTCGAGGCCGGCCTGGTCCGCGTCGAACGAGTACGCGTCCATCATGATGAACTCGCGCCCGCGCATCAGGCCGAAGCGCGGCCGGATCTCGTCGCGGAACTTGTCCTGGATCTGGTAGCAGTTGATCGGCAGCTGCTTGTAGGAGTTGACCTGCGCGTTGACGTAGGCGGTCATCACCTCTTCGTGCGTCGGCCCGAGGCACATGTCGCTGCCCTTGCGGTCCTTCAGCGTGAACATGATCCCGTCGGTCACGTAGCGGTCCCAGCGGCCGCTGCTGACCCACAGCTCCTTCGGCTGGATGATCGGCAGCATCACTTCGTTGGCGCCTTCGCGATCGAGTTCCTCGCGCACGATCTCGGCGAACTTCTTCACCACGCGCCACATCAGCGGCGAGTAGGTGTAGACGCCGGCGGCGATCTTGACGATCAGGCCCGCGCGGGCGAGCAGGCGGTGGCTCGGGATCTCGGCGTCGGCGGGGTCGTCGCGGAGGGTGGAGATCAGGATCTGGCTGAGGCGCATTGGGGCGGGGAGCGTAGCGATGCGGGCGCGGGGCCGGAACCCCGGGGTTCGAGCCCTTGGCGGCGAGGAAGCCGCGCGTAGTTTGCGTCGATGCGCTACACGCTGCGGAACGTGCCCGAGAAACTCGATCGCGCCCGCTAGGACGTCGCCGCCGCACCACCAGCCGCCGCCCCGAGCGCCCGCCACAGCGGACACACCGCCCGCTCCACCACCTCGCCATTGCGATAGCGCGCCAGCAGCCGCCGCGACTGCTCCGCCAGTTCCCGCCGCACCTCGCGCCGCCGCCCCTTCACGCGCGCGATCGCCATGGAGTCGTACGCCGTCGTCTGGTGCCGCAGCCACGCGATCACCGCGGCTGCCGCGCGATCCTCGACCGGAATGCGCTCGGTGCGCGCGACCGTGCCGCTGCCGACCGGCGTCGCGTGCGCGGTGATCGCGTCGGCCAGCCGCCCGGCGAGCTCCGCATGCAGCGGCGGAAAGCGCAGCCACTGCAGCAGCGCACCGCGGAAGTCCTCGACGTACTCCTGCTGCTCGCGTTCGCGCCGCGCGCGCCCGGCCGCCAGCTTCTTGCCATAGGCGGGATCCTTGCGCTCCTCCTCGAGCTGCGCGCGCAGTCGCGCGATGCGTTCGGTCGGCGCCCACACGCCGAGGCCGAACACCTTGCGGCCCTTCTTCTCGCTCATCACCCAGCACGGCCCTTCGGCCTTCACGCGCCGCGTCAGCCCCGGATCGCCGGGCGGCAACAGGTCCCAATCGTCGGGAACGCGCAGCTGGCCCTGCGCGGTGCGCACGGTGCGTGGGTTCAGGCCTTTCGCGACGTCGCGGTGCTGGTCGGGCATCGCGCTGATGTAGCGGCGGCGGAGCGCCATTCCAGTTCGGGTTCGCATGCCACTCGCCGGCGGAATCGCGCGCGCCGCTCGGCACAATGCCGCGCCATGCGCAGCCACGCCCTCGCCCTGCCGTTCCTGTTCGCCGCCTGCGCGACCACGCCCACGCCATCGACCCGCCCACCGAACCTCGTCGTCATCTTCATCGACGACATGGGCTACGCCGACATCGGCCCGTTCGGCGGCACGATCCCGACGCCCAACCTCGACCGCATGGCGAAGGAAGGCATGCGCTTCACGGACTTCAGCGTGAGCAGCGCCGTGTGCTCTGCATCGCGAATTGCGCTACT
>CAMAUH010000333.1 GCA_945861365.1 Candidatus Kuenenia stuttgartensis | reverse complement strand
AGCGGGGTCAACGCCAGCAGCGGGATCCACTTGGTGGGGAAATGGTCTTGGGTCTTCATGACTGCAGGTGCAGTGCGGAACCGCGTCGCACATTGCAGGCAAACTCGGATCCTGCCAGCTGCCACACGACTGCTGGCTGGTCGGTCAGCTCGCCCCGCGATCCAGTTCGGCAGACAGCGCCACCAGCGACCGCGACAGCAGGGTGCGCACGGCGGTCTCCGTGCGCCCCATCACGCGCGCGACCTCCGCGATCGGCAGCCCCGCCAGCCGCGCCAGCGCGATGACCTCACGCTGGTCCGGATTGAGGGCCTCGAGCGCGCGCTGCAGCGCCGCATCGGCTTCGTGGCCGATGGCGACGCCGCTGGGTGAGTGCAACGCCGCCCGCGGGTCGACGATCTCGCCGAGGTCGACGCCGTCCTCGCGCTGGTGCTGGCGCTTCTGGGCCCGTTGGCTGCGCAGCCGCATGCGCACCTTGTTGAGGGCCGCCGTGAACAGCCAGCTGCGGAAGCGCGCCTCACCCTGCCACGTGAAATCCGGGCCAGCCTGCAGCAGCTCGCGGCAGGTGGATTGCACGAGATCGGCGACCGACTCGTGCAAGCGCTGTTCGGCAGCGATCTGGGCCCGCAGGAACGCATGCAGCCGCGGGACGTACAGCGTCAGCATGCGCTCGATGCTGACGGGATCACCGCGCGAGGCACGGGTCGCGAGGTCCCGACTCTCGTCGTCGCCGAGCTCACTCATGGGCGGGAGGCACGCACTGCGCGAATCTACTGGGACTTCGCAAGGTTCCGGTTGGTCCGGCATTCTACCCCATGCGGGCTTTGCCCCGCGCCTGGCCCTCGCATGGACTCGACCGACGATCTGCTCGCGGAACTGCTGGACCGACCGCCGGAAGAATGGCGCGCCGGACTCGAGCGGGCTTGCCGCGAACATCCGGCCCGCGCCACCGACTTGCGGCGCCGCTTCGCGCACCTCGAGCGCTGTGGCGTGACCGAACCGGTAGCGCTGAGCGCGCCGGCTACGGAACAGCTGCCGCAGAGTTTCGGGCCCTACCGGCTGCTGCGACGCCTTGGCGAAGGCGGCATGGGCACCGTGTGGCTGGCACTGCACGAGGGCCTCGGTCGCGAGGTCGCGATCAAGATGCTGCGCCCCGAACGTCTGTGGTTCGACAACGCCCGGGAGCGGTTCCAACGCGAAGTCGAAGCCGTGGCGCGGCTGCGCCATCCCGGCTGCGTCACCATCCAGGAAGTCGGCGAGACAGAGCACGTGCCGTACTTCGCGATGGAGTACGTGCCTGGCGCCAACTGCGAACAGATCCTCACCGCACTGCGCGCACGGCGACCGACCGTGTCCCCGGCCAACTCCTCCGGCCACGACCTGCTGGCGGTGCTGCGGCAGGGCGGCGCGCAGGTCGACAGCAGCGCGTCGGCCCTGTTCACCGGCCCGTGGACCCGCACCGCCGTGCGCATCGTGCTGGCCGCCACCGAGGCGCTGGCGCACGCGCATGCCCGCGGCGTGGTGCACCGCGACCTGAAACCGGGCAACCTGATGGTGACGCCGGAGGGCCGCGTCGTCGTCATCGACTTCGGCCTCGCGGTCGCGGCAGGCACTTCGGCCCTGACCCGCGAGGGCAGCCAGCTCGGTTCGGTGCCCTACATGGCGCCCGAGCAGTTGCGTGGCGAGGCCGCGGCGATCGGCCCGCGCACCGATGTCTATGCCCTGGGCGTCTGCCTGTACGAACTGCTCGCCATGGCCCCGCCGTTCGCGCCTGGCAACGAACAGCAACTGCGCACCGCGATCCTGGGCGGCAGCGTGCCGCCGCTGACCGAGCGCAATCCGGCGGTGAGTCGCGACCTCGCCGTCGTCGTGGCGCGGGCCATGCACGTCGATCCCGAGCGGCGCTACGCCTCGGCGCTGGAGTTGGCGGCGGACCTGATGGCGGTGCTCGAGGATCGTTCGATCCAGGCGCGGCGGGATGCGCTGGGAGCACGCCTGTCGCGTTGGGCGCGGCAGCGACCGGCTTTGGCGACCGCGGCCGCGCTGCTGCTGCTGGGCACCTTGCTGGTGCCGACCGCGATCTCGCTGGCGATCGCCGGCCAGCGCGATCGGGCGCAACTGGCCGAGCAGCAGGCTCGCCGCCGCGAGTACGGCGCCGGCGTGTCGGCTGCCGCCACCGCCCTGCTCGCCGGCAACGGCAACGCCGCGCGGCTGCTGCTGGAGTCCTGCGCGCCCGAGCTGCGCGGCTTCGAATGGCATCACCTGCAGCTGGCGGTCGACACGAGCTTCCTGGTGGTGCCGACCGGCACCGCCGCGGTCACGGCCGTCGCCGTGTCACCGACCGGCGATCGGCTGATGGCGGGCACCGCCGACGGCCGCCTGCGGCTGTTCGCGCTCGCTTCCGGGGACTTGCTGCGGGAGTTCCAGGCCGTCGGCAAGGCAGCGCTGGCGAACGTCGGGTTCGACGGCAGCGGTGCTGAGCTGTACGCGGTCGACGCCGAGCAGGCCCTGCGCGTGTACGACGTGGCGACCGGTCAGCTGCTGCGGCAGCGGCCCGGGGCAGCACCGCAGGAACGCCTGGCACTGCCGGACCCGGTCGACCGCGTGGTGGTCGCGCGCGCCGGCGGACGCATCGCGCTCCTCGACGCGCGGTCGCTGGAACGCCGCGCCGAAGTCGATCTGGCGTTGCGGGATTGGCCCGACGACAACCAGATCCTGGTGAGTGGCGACGACGTGTTCGCCGGCGGCTTCCGCGGCATCACGATCTGGGACTCACGCGATGGCAGTTGCCGCGCCGAGCTGCCGCACGCCGCCGGCACCCGGTTGCTCGGCGTCAGCGAGGGGGCGACGACGCTCGCGAGCCTGGCCGGCCCCAACCTGGTGGCGTGGCACCGCGGCGAGAACCGCGGGTCCTCGTTCAGCCTCGGTGGTCGCACCCCGATCAAGGTGCTGCTGCCCCGCGCCGGCCGCTTCGTCATCGCCCCCTGCGACACCGGCGAGATCCTGGTGCTGGATCCGGAGACGCAACACCTGCGGACGCTGTGCGGCCATCGCGGCGCCGTCACCGCCGCCGCAGCCGTGCCGCACACCAACACGTTCGTCACCGGCGGTGCGGACGGCACGGTGCGGCTGTGGAGCGCTTCCGCCTCGCGCGATCGGGTCGAGCTGACGGGCGTCGGTTGGGGCCGCTCGCTGGCGATCGACGCACAGCGGCGGCTGTTCACCGGCGGCGACGATGCGACGGTGCGGGCCGTGGATGCCGACACCGGGGCAGTGGCCTGGCAGGCCCTGCATCCGCACTGGGTGAACGCGCTGGCCGTGGTCGAAGCCGAGCAGCTGTTGGTCGCCTCGGTGGCGGCACGGCTGTGGTTCTGGTCGACCGCCGATGGTTCCTCACGCGGCCACCTGGACCTGCCGGCCGACAGTGCGCGCGCGATGCGCATCGCGGTGGCGCCAGGCGGCGACCTGCTCGCCGTCGGCGGCCAGACCGGGCAGGTGACCCTGGTCGACCCGGTGGCGCGTACGGTGGTGCAGAGCCGGGCCGTGCATGCGGGGGTGTCGACGGAGATCCTGTTCGAGGGGCCGCGGCGGCTGTTGTCGTGCGGCACCGATGGCGCCGTGTTCGCGATGGACCCCAGCAGCGAGGCGCCGCCACAGCTGTTGTGCCGCACCAGCGCCGCGTGCCGTTCCATCGCCCTGGCCGGCGCGGTGCTCTACACCAGCGAACAGGCGCTCGCGACCCCCAGTGGCATGCTGGTCGAGCGCGACGCGAGCACGGGCAAGGCCCTGCGGTCGCATGTGGTCAGCGATGCCGTGGTCGTCATGCGGGTGCTCGACGACCAACGGCTGGTGGTCGGCACGGAGAACGGGCACGTCGTGTTCTGGGATCGGTACCTGCTGACGCCGATCCTCGACCTGCCGTTGTTCACGCAGCGGGTGCGCAATCTCGTCGTCGACCCACACGGCGAATGGCTGGCCGCGATCGGCTCCGGCGGCGAGCCGAAGGTGCTGCGGGCGGTCGCCGGCATGGGCGCCCCACCGCGCGTGCACGAGCGTCTGCAGATCGCCGACCTGCGCGATCGCATCCGGGCCGCGATGCTCCCGGTGCCGTGGCGGCCGCACGTGGAACGGGTCCTGGCGGCGGATCCGGACCTGACTCCGTCGATCCGGCAACTGGCCAGTTCGTTGCTGCCACCGGTCAGCCGATGGGGCCTCGGCAGCCGGGCGCTCGATCTCGGCACCGGGGCTGGGCCAACCGCAGCGGACCAGGCCCTCATGCGGCAGTTGTTCGCAGCACTGCAGGAGGCGCTGGCCGCCGGCGGCGACGAGCACGACCTGCTGGCTCGCACCGGCTGCGCCCTGCTGGCGATACGGCTCGGGGAGCCGCAGGCGGCCTTGCGAGCCTGCGGCGACCTGGCCGTCGCAGCGACCAAGCCGACCGACAACGCCGGCCAGTTCCTGCCGCTGCTGCACTTCGTGCGCGGCATGGCCCATTGCCAGCTCGGCGATCGGAGCGCCGCGCAGCGGGAACGGGCCGCACTGGCAGCGCTGGTCGCCGGCGCGTTCGCGGCCGAGTCCCGCGCCAACCGGTTCCTGCGCGAACTCGACGAGGCGCTGCGCTAGCCCGCAGCCAGCTCACTCGCGCAGCGCATCCAGGTTCCAGGTCGCCATGCGCGACCCGTTCTGGAACACATCCAACGCCCCCACGCCGCCCATCGGCAGGCTCAGGCACACGCTGCGCGACAGCCGCATGCCGAGCATGGCCGCCGCAAATCCGCTGAGCAGCGTGCCCGGCAGCACCACCAGCAGCGACTTGCCGAGCGCACCCTTCATGTGCTCGGTCCACCACACCAGCATGCGCTCGACGGCCTCGCCGAGGCTCTCCCCAGCGGGCGCCTGCGCGTCGCCGAATTCGCTGAAGAACGTGCGCACCGCGCCGTCCTCCTGCTGCATCACGTCGGCCCACGTGCGCCCCTGCCAACGGCCCATGTGCTGGTCGCGCAAGCGCGCATCGACGTGCGCCTCCTGCTGCTGCGCTTCGGCGAGGCCGCGCGCCGGCCCCGCACACTGCGGCTGCGGGCTCGTCCACACCTCCGCCAGCTCCAGCGTCTTGCA
>CAMAUH010000332.1 GCA_945861365.1 Candidatus Kuenenia stuttgartensis | reverse complement strand
GCCGGGGGCGTTCGCGGTGTGGGTGGCGGCGGCGCGGCAGCAGCACGCCGCCTGGCTGGCGGCCGGGCCGCGGGCGGCGACCTGGCGCGTTCTCGGACCGGTGCCGGCGGCCACGTTCCAGGATGCGCATCGCACCGCGTTCGCGGCCGAACGCGACGGCGTGCGGCTCGACGCCGAACAGGACGGGCTGCGCTGGCGCGAGGAGCCGGGCTTCGTCGACGGCCGCGTGCACCAGTGGCGCGGCGACAACAGCGCGGTCTACCTGTGCCGCACGATCCACGCGGCGGCCCCGGCGCGCACGACGCTGTCGTTCGGTCGCGACGATGCCATCAAGGTGTGGTGGAACGGCGCCGAGATCGTCAGCAAGGAGGTCGGTGGGGCGGCTGCGCCGGACCAGGAGCTGGTGACCGTCGACCTGCGCGCCGGCGACAACACGCTGCTGGTGAAGATCACCAACGGCGGCGGCCCGGGCGGCTTCTACTTCGCGATGCACGCGCCGCAGCGCGGCGATGCCGTGCAGGCGGTGTTGGCCAAGGCGGCGGAAGCCTGCGACGACCAGGACCGGGCGCTGTTGCAGGGCATCTACCTGGCCGAGGCGCCGGAGCTGGCGGGCGTGCGCGACCGCATCGCGGCGCTCGAGCAACGCCGCGACGCGCAGCGGGGAGCGGCGGTGCCGGTGCTGCGCGAGCTGCCGCCGGAGCGGCGGCGCACGACGCGCATCCACCGGCGCGGCAGCTTCCTCGATCCCGGCGACGTGGTGACGCCGGACGTGCCGCGCATCTGGCCGGGCCTGCCGGCCGAGGCGCCGCGCGACCGGCTCGGCTTCGCGCGCTGGCTGGTGTCGCGTGACAACCCGCTGACCGCCCGCGTCGTCGCCAATCGCATCTGGAGCGAGCTGTTCGGCGCCGGCCTCGTGCCCACGCTGGAGGACTTCGGCACGCAGGGCGAGGTGCCGTCGCACCCCGAACTGCTCGACTGGCTCGCCGCCGGGTTCCGGGACAACGAGTGGTCGCTGCGCCGGCTGCTGCGCACGATCGTGCTGTCGGCCACCTACGGGCAGAGCAGCGTGATCACCGAACGGCATCGCGAGATCGACCCGACCAACCGTTGGCTGGCGCGAGGACCGGTGATGCGGCTGTCGGCCGAGATGCTGCGCGACCAGGCACTCGCGGTGTCCGGGCTGCTGACGACGAAGCAGGGTGGCCCGAGCGTGTTCCCGCCGCAGCCCGACGGCGTCTGGATGCAGCTCTACAGCGGCGCGCAGTGGAAGGCGGACGAGGGCGAGGATCGCTACCGGCGCGCGCTCTACACGTTCTGGCGGCGCACCAGCCCGCACCCGGCGATGCTGGTGTTCGATGCGCAGAGCCGCGAGGCGTGCGTGCTGCGGCGGCGGCCGACCAACACCCCGCTGCAGGCGCTGGTGCTGTGGAACGACCCGCAGTTCACCGAGGCGGCGTTCGCGCTCGGCGGCCTCGCGATGACCGCCAGCCAGGCGCGCGACGAGCGCGGCATGCTGCGCTGGCTGTGGCGCCGGTGCCTCGCGCGCGATCCGTCGCCGGCGGAGGAGGCGCGCCTGTTCGCGCTGTTCGCGGCCGAGGCCGAACGCGAATTGCGCGCGGCAACGAAGCCGGACGGCCGCCTCGAAGAGGGCGGCATGGGCCCCGTCCTCGCCGCGTTCGGCACCGTCGCCGGCGTGATCCTGTCGCTCGACGAGTTCGTCACGAGGCGCTGAGCCGATGCCCTTCCTCCCCAGCATTCCCGGCCGCCGCGGCTTCCTCGCCGGTTCCGGCACTTCGCTCGGTGCCATCGCGCTGCGCTCGCTGCTCGGCGACGGCGATCGCCGCCCGCCGTCCGCCCCGCGGGCGAAGAACGTGATCTGGCTGCACATGGAGGGCGCGCCGCCGACCCTCGACATCTTCGATCGCAAGCCGACGCTCGACCGGCTCGACCGGCAGAAGTGCCCCGACTCGTTCCTGGCGAAGGAGCGCTTCGCGTTCATCAAGGGCCACCCGCTGCTGCTCGGCCACCAGCACGGCTGGCTGCGCGCCGCGAACGGTCTCGAGATGTGCGAGCTGTTCCCGCACCTGGCGCAGCAGATGGGCGACGTGACGCTGGTGCGGTCGATGGTCACCGACCAGTTCAACCACGCGCCGGCCGAGCACCTGCTGTTCTCGGGCGCGCCGCGGCCGGGGCGGCCGTCGTTCGGCGGCTGGGTCGGCTACGGCCTCGGCAGCGCGAACCGCGACCTGCCCGCGTTCGTCGTGATGCTGAGCGGTGGCAACCTGCCGAGTGCCGGCAAGGCGCTGTGGAGTGCGGGCTTCCTGCCGTCGGTGCACCAGGGCACCGAGTTCCGTTCGGCCGGCGAGCCGGTGCTGTACCTGCAGGATCCGCCCGGCGTCGACCGCGCGCGCCGCGAACGCACGCTGCGGGCGCAGAACGACCTCAACGCCCTGCGCGCGGCCGAGCACGGTGACCCCGAGACCCACGCGCGCATCGCGCAGGCGGAGCTCGCCTTCCGCATGCAGCGCTCGGTGCCCGAGGCGGTCGATCTGCAGGGTGAGCCGCCCGAGGTGCATGCGCTCTATGGCACCACGCCGGGGCGCGCGTCGCTGGCCAACAACTGCCTGCTGGCGCGGCGCCTCGTCGAGCGCGGCGTGCGCTTCGTGCAGCTGCACGATTCCGGGTGGGACATCCACGGCACCAACCCGTCGGACGACCTGATGACGCAGTTCCCGAAGAAGGCCGCGGAACTCGACCGGCCGCTCGCCGCACTGCTGATCGACCTGCGCCGGCGCGGGCTGCTGGACGAGACGCTGGTGGTGTGGGGCGGCGAGTTCGGCCGCACGCCGATGAACGAAGCGCGCGACGGCAGCAAGTTCCTCGGCCGCGACCACCACCCGCACTGCTTCTCGATGCTGCTCGCGGGCGGCGGCTGCAAGCGCGGCGCCGTGGTCGGCACCACCGACGAGCTCGGCTACAAGGTCGCCGACAACCCGATCCACGTGCACGACCTGCAGGCGACGGTGATGCACCTGCTCGGCGTCGACCACGAGCAGTTGACCTTCAAGTTCCAGGGCCGCGCGTTCCGGCTGACCGACGTGCACGGTGTCGTGCGCAAGGAACTGCTGGCGTGAAGGCTCGGCGCGTTCCCTCGGCTGCGCCATGGTGCTCGCGTCGTCCGCTCTGCACGATGCGCGACGCATGACGGACGCTCCGTGGACCTTGCGCACGCTGCGGCGGGTGTCGTTGACCGAAGCGGTCTCCTACCTGCTGCTGCTCGGCATCGCGATGCCGCTGAAGTACGCGTTCGGCATGCCGATGGCGGTCAAGGTGCTCGGCATGGTGCACGGGCTGCTGTTCCTCGTGCTGACGTGGCTGCTGGTGCGCGCGCGCATCGACCACTTCTGGTCGTTGGGGCGCTTGTTCACGCTGTTCGCCGCGTCGTTCGTGCCGCTGGTGCCGTTCTGGCTCGATGACCGCGTGCGCGGTTGGATCGCGGCAACCCCGCGCACCTGAGCGCTCGCGCCCCTCACTGCACGGGCACGAACAGCGTGTCGATCCACGGCACCGCGCCGGGCGTCAGTCGCCCTTCTGCTGCTTGCCGAGGAACTCGAGCAGGTCGCGGATCTGCGTCTTCGACAGTGGTCCGCCCATCGGCGGCATCGCGCTCGCCGCGTTCGGCGTGCGCGAGCGGATGCGGCTCTGCGGCACCGTGACCGGTTCGCCGCTGACCGGCACCAGCGTGACGCTGCCGTCCTGGTCCTTGGTCACGACGCCGGTGTGCGCGGTCGCGTCGTCGAGCTCGATCGTCACCGTGCCGAAGCCCTCGGCGATGCGCAGGCTCGGCGTGATCAGCGCTTCGAGCAGCTGCTGCCGCGTCAGCTTCTTGCCGATGCCGTCCAGCACCGGGCCGGCATTGCCGCCGTTGCCGCCGAGGGTGTGGCAGCGCGTGCAGCGCGTCGCTTCGTGGTCGAAGAACACCGCGCGGCCGGCCTTGCTGTCGCCGCCCTCGAGGCAGTCCGCGTACGGCTGCACGGCGCCGAGCTTCGCTGCCGCATCGCTGCGCGCGGCCAGCAGCGGCGCGAGTTCGGCGTGCTTCTCGGCGGCGAGCACGAGGTCGAGGCGCAGCGCCGCGGGAACGTCGTCGCGTTCGAGCCGCTGCAGCCAGGTGCGCAGCAGTGCGGTGGCACTCGCGTGCTGCAGGCCACCGAGCGCTTCGAACGCGGCCTGCTGTTCACCGAGCGACGCGTTCGCCAGCAGCGTGGCGAGCACCGGTACCGCCTGCTCCGGCGCGCTGTGCTGCAGCAACGCGACCGCGCGCTTGCGCAGCGGCACCGGGGCGTCGGCGCCGATGCCGGCCAGCGTCGGTTGCAGCAGCTCGGACTGCAGCGTCGCCAGCGCATCGAGGGCCGCCACGCGCACGTCGTCGGCGGCCTTGCCGTCGCCCACCAGCTGCTGCAGGTTTGGCGCCAGCGTCTTCAGCTCCAGCTGCACGATCGCGCGCACCGTGGCGGCGGCGACGTCGCCGTCGCCGAGCAATTCGACCGCGACCGGCGTCAGGCACTGCGCGACCACGTGCGCGTTCTCGTGCGTGCACGGGCGCCAGTTGCCGGTCACGCGGCACTGGCCATGCGGCGCCTGCCATTCCGCCAGCACCGCCAGCGCTTCGCGGCGCGTCGCGGCCGGGTGCTGCTTGCGCGCGGCGACCTGCACCAGCGCTTCCCCGTACTCGGTCTCCCCGAGCAGCCGGCAGGCGTTGATGGCGCGCCAGTCGATCGCCGCGTCGTCGGCCGTCTCGTCGTAGCACAGCTTCGCCAGCTCGCGCATCGCGGGCTGGATCGGACCTTCGTAGATGGCGCGCGCGGCGTCGGCGCGCAGCGTCACGTCGCCATCGCGCAAGAAGCGCGCGACCTCGGCATCGAGGCGGCGGGCCAGCGCCAGCAGGGCGCCGCGGCGCACCGCGATCGCCGCGTCGCCGGTGCGTTCGAGCAGCGCGTCGCGGCCGGCGCATTCCGCCAACGCCAGCACGGCGGCGTGGCGCAGCACGGCATCGTGGTCGTCGTTGCGTCGCAGCAGGTCGAACAGTGCGCCGGTCGCGCCCGTGGCCGCGGTGCCGAACGTGGCCAACGCCAGCGCCGCTTCA
>CAMAUH010000331.1 GCA_945861365.1 Candidatus Kuenenia stuttgartensis | reverse complement strand
CTGCAGACCGCCCTCGCGACCCTCGAACTCGACAACCCGGTGCTCAGCGCCTCGGGCACCTTCGGTTCCGGCTGGGAGGGCCGCCAGTTCTCCGATCTCGGTCGCGTCGGCGGTCTCGTCAGCAAGACCGTGACGCTGGCGCCGCGGCCCGGCAACCCGCCGCCGCGCATCTGGGAGACGGCGTCGGGCATGCTGAACTCGATCGGCCTCGAGAACAAAGGCGTCGACTACTTCGTGCGCGAGACGCTGCCGAAGATGCACCAGCTCGCCGCCGAAGGCCGCGCGCACGGCGGCCGCGGGCCGCGCGTCATCATCAACATCGGCGGTGAGTCGATCGCCGACTTCGTGGCCCTCGCCGAACGCTTCAGCAAGGCCGGTTGCGATGCGCTCGAGGTCAACCTGAGCTGCCCGAACGTGCAGGAGGGCAAGCTGCTGTTCTCGACCGATCCGCGCATGACCGAGCAGGCGGTGCGGGCGGTGAAGCAGATCGCCACCGTGCCGGTGTTCGCCAAGCTGTCGCCGAACGTCACCGACATCGCCGCGATCGCGCGCGGTGCCGAGCAAGGCGGCGCCGATGGCATCACCGCGATCAACACGCTGATCGGCATGGCCGTCGACTGGCGCAAGCAGAAGCCGATCCTCGGCCGCGTGATCGGCGGCCTGTCGGGGCCGGCGATCAAGCCGGTCGCGCTGCGCATGGTCTACGAGGTCGCGCGCGCGGTGAAGCTGCCGATCCTCGGGGTCGGTGGCGCGCGGTCGGCCGACGACGTGCTCGACTTCGTCTGCGCCGGCGCGTCCGCCGTGCAGGTCGGCACCGCGATGTTCACCGACCCGACGCTGATGGTGCGCATCGTCGGCGAGTTGCGCGACAAGCTCGCCGCCGCCAAGACGACGATCGCCGAACTGCGCGGCAGCCTGCATCGCCACCTCGCCGAGCAGGCGGCGGCCCCGGCGCCGGTGTGCGGCCCCGCGACCAACCATCCGCAGCACGGAGGCTGTGCGCGATGAGGCTCTCGGCGCTGACGGCAGAGCTGGTGTCGAAGGCGATCGCGATCTATCAGGATCACGCCTACGGCACCGGCCGCCCGCGGCGCCCGGTGGAATGTCCGACACACGGTGGCGCGGACGCGCTGCTGGCGATGTTCCAGAAGGAACAGTCCGAGACGATCCCCGGTTACCCCTGCCACCGCTACAGCCTGCGCCTCGGCAACCGCAACTACCCGTTCATGAAGTTGCTGCTGCAGGAACACCTGATCCCGGGCGAGTTCTACTTCGCGGTGGACTCGCACGACCAGATGGAGATCAAGCCGGAGTATCCGGACTACGAGCAGTTCATGGCCGTGCGGCGCTTCAACCGCGAGCTCAAGCGCAAGATCGAGGGCGCGTTCGCAGGGGCCGGCATCGCGACCGCCGCCTGTGTGCGCCAGCTGTTGTTGGAGGCGCCGGTGGGGGCGTCGGGGCCCTGTCGCGGGCTCGTGCTGATCGTCGACGATGAGGAAGACCTGGCGGCCGCGGTCGAAGTGCTGCTGCAGCGGCGCGGCTTCCGCACCTACAAGGTGCACGACGGGGTCGCCGGCGTCGCCGCCGCGAACGAGCTGCTGCCCGACCTGATGGTGCTCGACTACGAGTTGCCCGAGCTCGATGGCCTGCAGGTGATCGAGCGCCTGCGCAGCGAGCCGGTGACCGCCGGCATCCCGGTGCTGCTCAGCAGTGCCGCGCGCGTGTCGATGGCGGACATCAAGCGCGCCGATGGCTTCCTGGCGAAGCCGTTCCCCGAAGCCCTGCTGCACGAGATGGTCGATCGGGTGTTGCGGGCGCGCGAGGCGAAGCCATGAACGGTGCCGCCGAGACCGTCTACCGCCGCCTGGGCTGCGTCGCTGCTGCGGTGCTGTTGGTGTTGCTGGTCGCCGTCGCATCGCCATCGGGTGGCGCGCTGGCGCCCGTCGTCGGTCCGGTCGCGGTTGCCAACGCCGCCGCGTCGGCGCCGGTGCGGCAGCTGGCGCTGTGCGTCGAGGCGCCGTGTGCCGGGGCCAAGGTGCCTGCGGTGCGGCTGCCGAGCCCGCTGCCGGTGCAGCGCAGCGTGCTGGAGTGGGGCCTGCCGCCGCCGCGCGCGCCGGACTGCTGAAGCGTCGCGTGCCGTGCCGATGCACGGCGGTCGCCGTTCGACCTTGGTCGCGTGCCATCCCCCGGCGCGTCGTCGCTTCCCTCCCGTATTCCCGTTGCTCATTCCGTCCGTTCCGTCATGAAACTCGATTTCGGCTCCATTCCCACGCAGCTCGGCAAGGTCCTGCAGGGCCTGTTCGGCAGCGCCAACCAGCGCACGCTGGCGAAGTACCAACCCCTGGTGAAGGCGACCAATGCGCTCGCCGATTGGGCCAAGGGCCTCACGCAGGAGCAGATGAAGGCGGCCGTCGCCGAACTGCGCCAGCAGGTGCAGCAGAACCAGAAGACGCTCGACGACGTGCTGCCGCAGATGTTCGCGCTGACGCGTGAGTCGGCGACGCGCACGCTCGGCATCCGCCACTTCGACGTGCAGCTGATCGGCGGCGCCGTGCTGCACCACGGCAAGATCGCCGAGATGTCGACCGGCGAGGGCAAGACGCTGGTCGCCACGCTGCCCGCGGCGCTGAACGCGCTGACCGGCAAGGGCGTCTACGTCGTCACCGTCAACGACTACCTGGCCAAGCGCGACCGCGACTGGATGGCGCCGGTCTTCGAGTACCTGGGGCTCACCGTCGGGGCGATCCAGTCGCAGATGCCGCCGCAGCTGCGGCAGCCGCAGTACGAGTGCGACATCACCTACGGCACCAACAACGAGTTCGGCTTCGACTACCTGCGCGACAACATGAAGTGGCGCGCCGAGGACCAGGTGCAGAAGCGCCTGACCTTCGCGATCGTCGACGAGGTCGACTCGATCCTGGTCGACGAAGCGCGCACGCCGCTGATCATCAGCGGTGAGGGCGAGGGCACCACCGAGCGCTTCGTGCTCGCCGACCGCATCGCGCGGCAGCTGAAGCCCGACGAGCACTTCGAGGTCAAGCTGAAGGAGCACCAGTGCCTGCTCAACGAAGCCGGCATCGAACGCGCCGAGAAGCTGGTCGGCGTCGACAGCTTCTACAGCGATCCGCAGCACATGGAGTGGCCGCACCTGCTGGAGACGGCGCTGCGGGCGCACCACATCTACGAGCGCGACAAGCACTACGTCGTCGTGCAGCCGAAGCAGCCGGACGGCAGCTCCGGCGCGCCCGAGGTCGTCATCGTCGACGAGTTCACCGGCCGCCTGATGCCGGGGCGCCGTTGGAGCGACGGCCTGCACCAGTCGGTCGAGGCGAAGGAAGGCCTGCCGCCGCGTGAGGAGAGCCGCACGATGGCGACCATCACGCTGCAGAACTACTTCCGCATGTTCGGCAAGCTGGCCGGCATGACCGGCACGGCGATGACCGAGGCCGCCGAGTTCTCGCGCATCTACAACCTCGACGTCGTGTCGATCCCGACCAACCGGCCGGCGCAGCGCAAGGACTACAACGACCAGATCTATCTCGATGGCCAGAGCAAGATCGACGCCATCGTCGAGGAGATCCGCGGCGAGACGAGCAAGGGGCGGCCGGTGCTGCTCGGCACCACGTCGATCGCCAAGTCGGAGGCGATCTCGGCGGCGCTGACCGCAGCCGGCGTGCAGCACGCGGTGCTGAACGCCAAGCAGCACGAGCGCGAGGCCGAGATCATCATGCAGGCGGGCCGCAAGGGTGCGGTCACCGTCGCCACCAACATGGCCGGCCGCGGCACCGACATCGTGCTCGGCGGCAAGGCCGAGGCGCTGTGGCGCAGCGAGATCACCGCGAAGAACCTCGCCGAGGACAGCCCCGAGGCGAAGGAGCTGCTGGCGCAGCTGCTGACGCGCTGCAAGCAGGAGCAGGAGGAGATCCGGGCGCTCGGCGGCCTCTACGTGATCGGCACCGAACGCCACGAGGCGCGCCGCATCGACAACCAGCTGCGCGGCCGCTGCGGCCGTCAGGGCGATCCGGGCCAGACCAAGTTCTTCCTCAGCTTCGACGACGACCTGATGAAGATCTTCGCCCGCGACTGGGTGAAGGTGATGATGGAGCGCATGGGGCTGAAGTCGGGCGAGGTCATCGACAGCCCGATGGTGTCGCGCGGCATCGCCAAGGCGCAGAAGAAGGTCGAGGCGCGCAACTTCGACATCCGCAAGCACCTGCTCGAGTACGACGAGGTGATGGACAAGCAGCGCAAGTTCGTCTACGGCCAGCGGCAGGAAGCGCTGGAGTGGAAGGGCCTGCGCGAGAAGGCGCTCGGCATGTTCGAGGAGGTGCTCGATCCGATCGTCGAGCGCTACTCCGGCGACAAGGACAAGCCGGTCGACTGGGTCGAACTGACCAAGTGGTTGCGGCACCGCTGCGGCGAGGAACTCGACCTCGCGGGGCTCGAGCAGGCGCCGCGCGAGGGCCTGTTCAAGTGGATCATGGAGCGCGTCGAGAAGCTGCACGACGCGCGCGGCGCGCACTACGGCGAGCCTTGGAACGCGATGGTGCGGTTCCTGGTCGTCGACACCATCGACCACAAGTGGAAGGACCACCTCTACGCGATGGAGGTGCTGAAGACCGGCATCGGCCTGCGCAGCTACGCGCAGATCGATCCGAAGAACGAGTACAAGAAGGAAGGCTTCGAGAAGTTCCAGCTGCTGAAGGCCGAGGTCGCCGACCACGTCACCGGGTTCCTCTACAACCACGAGGCGACCGACACGATCCGCGACATGGTCACGGGGCGTCTGCAGCGCAGCGCGCCGCCGCCCCCGCCACAGCAGCCGCAGCAGCGCCGCATGCCGACGCCGCAGGAGTTGCAGGCGCTGTTCGAGCAGCTGGTCAAGTCGGGCCAGGTGCCGCCGCAAGTGCTCGAGCGCATGCAGAAGGGCGCGCGGTTCCAGATGCGCATCAGCGAGGACGGCCAGCAGATCCAGCTGATGGAAGTGGGCGCGCCCGAAGGGGAGCCGGCGGCGTTGCCCGCCGCTGGTGCCACGGGTGCCGAGGGCGCCACGGACGCGCCGCCTGCCGCACCGGCCGCACCGGCCGCACTGGCCGAGGCGGCCGCTCCGCCGCCACCGCCCGTGGCCCCGCCATCGCCGCCGCCGCC
>CAMAUH010000330.1 GCA_945861365.1 Candidatus Kuenenia stuttgartensis | reverse complement strand
GCCGGCCAGCACCACCATGCGCTCGACCAGGTTCTCCAGTTCGCGCACGTTGCCGGGCCAGCCGTAGGTGCACATGGCGCCCAGCGCATCGGGCGTCAGGTGGTAGGCCGCGCGGCCGTCCTTGCCGTGGCGCAGCAGGCACTGCGCGATCAGGTCGGGCACGTCTTCGCGCCGCTGCCGCAGCGGTGGTAACGCCAGCGTGACGACATCGAGGCGGTAGAGCAGTTCGGCCCGGAACGCGCCGGCCGCGACCAGGTCGGGCAGCGAGCGGTTGGTGGCGGCCAGCACCCGCACGTCGACGCGCACTGGCTGTTGGGCGCCGAGCGGCAGGAACTCGCGGTCCTGCAGGAAGCGCTCGATCTTCGCCTGTGCCGCGAGGCTCATGTCGGCGACCTCGTCGAGGAACACCGTGCCGCCGTGCGCGCGCTGCAGCAGGCCGGGCTTCTTGGTCCGCGCGCCGGTGAAGGCGCCGGGTTCATGGCCGAACAGCTCGCTCTCGACCAGGGCGTCGGGCACTGCCGCACAGTTCATCGCCACGAACGGCTGTTCGGCGCGCGCGCTGCGCAGATGCAGCGCCTTCGCCACGAGGCCTTTGCCGGTGCCGGATTCGCCGGTCAGCAACACCGTCGCGTCGCTGTCGCCGAGCAGGTCGATCTGCCGCCGCACCTCGGCCATCGCTGGGCTCTTCGTGGCGAGGCCGAGGCCGGCGTCGGGGCGCTGCAGCAGCGCGCGCAGCTGGCGGTTGCCGGCATTCGCCTGCTGCAGGCGCAGCACGCGTTCGAGCCGTAACTGCAGTTCGTCGATCGTGAAGGGCTTGGGCACGAAGTCGGCGGCGCCGAGGTGCATCGCCTCGACCGCGGCGTCGACGGTGCCCTGGGCAGTCATCAGCACGACCGTGGCGGCGGCGTCGAGCGAGCGCAGTGCGGCGAGCGTCTGCAGGCCGTCCATGCCGGGCATGCGCAGGTCCAGCAGCGCCAGCGTGAACGGCCCCTGCTGCTGCCAGGCGGCCAGGGCCTCCTGGCCACTGGGGACGACCACCGGGTCGTACTGCAGGCGCCGCAGGCCGCGCTGCAGGAAGTGGCGCATGGCTTCTTCGTCGTCGGCGATCAGCACGCGCAGCGCGGCGCTTCCGGGCGGGGTCGTCACCGCAGGATCGTGCGCTGGCAGCGGTGGTTCGGGCAAGGGGCGACGTGGGCGTTCGCAGTGTGCGGAATCGGCGACAGTCGTGTTCCCGCCGGGTAACGGTTGGCGCGCCGTGCGCCGTTCGTCCCCCTTGCCGACGGTCTCAGTGTGCCGCTGGCGGTCGGACCGGCAGTCGCACCGTGAAGGTGCTGCCGCTGCCGCGCACGGACTCCGCTTCGATCCGCCCGTGGTGCGCCTGCACGATGCCCCACGACACCGACAGGCCGAGACCGCTGCCGCGCTGGTCCGGGGCGGCCGCATCGCCGCGCGTGGTGAAGAACGGCTCGAAGATGTGCGGCAGATGGGCCGGGTCGATGCCGGTGCCGCTGTCGCGGATCGCCAGCTCGATCTCGTCGCCGCGGCGGGCGACCCGCACCTGCAGCGAGCCGCCGTTCGGCATCGCCTGCAGCGCGTTGACCAGCAGGTTCACGCAGACCTGGTGCAGACCGTCCGCGTCGCCGTGCAGGCGCAGGCCGTCGGCATAGTCGCGCTGCACGGCCACCTGCTGGCGCCGGGCGGCGGGTTCACACAACCGCAGCGCGTCCTCGACGACGGCGACCGGATCGAGTTCGCCGGCGCGCTCGATCGAGCGGCGCGCGAACCGCGACAGCTGCTGCACGATGCCGGTCGCGCGGTCGGCGGCGCGCGTGATCACCGCCAGCGTCTGCTGCCGTTCGGGGTCGCGTTCGTCCTGCAGCAGTTCCTGCGTGCAGCCGCGGATGCCGCCGATCACGTTGTGGAACTCGTGCGCGATGCCGCCAGCCAGCGTGCCGAGCGCGGCGAGCCGTTCGGCGGCGGCGAGTTGCTGGTGCGAGGCGCGCAGGTCGGCGAGTGCTTGTTCGAGGTGGCGGGTCTTGTCGGCGACCTGGCCGGCGAGGCCGTCGGTGAGCCGCTGCTGTTCGATGCGGGCGGTCTGCAGCTGCTGCACCATGCGCGCGAAGTCGCGGGTCAGGTCGCCGAGTTCGTCGCCGGCCGCGGGCGGCAGCGCGACGTCGAGCTCGCCGGCGGCGACGCGCTGCGTCGCTTCGCGCAAGCGCCGCGTCGGGCGCACGACCAGGCGCTGCTGGCCGTAACCGAGCACCAGCAGCAGCGTGGTCAGCGCGAGGCCGACCAGCAGCAGATGGTCCCGGCGCAGTTCGGCGACGAACTCGTCGGTGCGCGCGGCCTGCGCGCCGGCCAGCGCCCGCAGGCGCGCATCGATCGACGCCGACGATCGCTGTTCGGCCCCGTAGGTCAGCACGACGGCGCGCTGGCGGTCGTGCGCGGAACGGCGCGCGTCGTCGGCGGTGATCGCGGCGCGGATGGTCTCGCCGCCGCCGAATGCCTCGAGATGCAGTTCGCGCAGCGCGCGGTCCCGGTCGGCAGTGGTGTGGGCCAGCATGTTGACGACGAGGTCGTTGGTGTGGCGCGACTGCTCGTGCACCAGTTCGCGCATCGCCGCCGAACCGTCGATCAGGAAGTCGGCGCCGAGCTTGGCGAACGTGCGCGCCATGCGCGGCTCCAGCCAGCCGACCAGCAGCGTCGCCAACCCGGCGGTCAGCAGCAGCAGGATCGCCGCGAGCCGCCGGGCCAGTGGCCAGCGGTGGCGGGGTGGGGGAGCCTGGCCAGTGGCGGCGGTTGCCATGGCCCACGAATACCCGATCGCCCCCGGCGCCGTCGTGCGGTCGCCGCCGCTTGACCGCGGCCTGCCGTGGGCTAAGCTTTGCAGCGCAAAGCCAAGGAGCTTGTCGATGCAGATCTTGAGAGCCGTGGAGTCTGGAATGTGCTTCGGTGTGCGCGACGCGCTGGCCGTGCTCGACGGCATCGCCGAGCCTGTGCAGGTGACGCTGCACGGGGAACTGGTGCACAACCCCGAGGTGTTGGCGCTGCTCGATCGCCGCGGGTTCCCGCGTTCGCCCGAGGCCACGCGCGCGGTGCCGAGCACGCCGGCGGTGCTGGTCACCGCGCACGGCATCAGCGAGCGCGAACGGCAGCGCCTGCTCGCCGCCGGCAAGCAGCTGATCGACACGACCTGCCCGCTGGTGAAGAAGGCGCACGCGGCGGCGCAGCAGCTGGCGCGCGATGGCTGCCGGGTGGTGGTGCTCGGCAAGCGCGACCATGTCGAGGTGCGCGGCCTCGTCGAGGACCTGGTCGACCCGATCGTGGTCGGTTCGCCGGCCGAGGTCGCCGCGTGGCCGGCGCGCCTGCTGGGCGTCGTCGCGCAGACCACGACCCGCGCCGAGGTGGCCGCGGAACTCGTGGCGGCGATCCGCGCTGCCAACCCGCAGGCCGAGGTGCGCTTCGTCGACACGATCTGTGCGCCGACCAAGGCGCGCATCGAGGCGCTCGAACAGCTGCTGCCGCAGATCGACGCGCTGGTCGTGGTGGGCGGTCACGACTCGAACAACACGCGCCAGCTGGCGGCGCGCGGCGTCGCGGCGGGCATCGACACGGTGCACGTCGAGAACGTCCGGGCGCTGCAACCCGGTTGGTTCGACGGGCGGTCATGCGTCGGTCTCACCGCCGGTACGTCGACGCTGGCCCGCACGATCGACGAGGTGCACGGCTGGTTGCTGCGTCTCGCTGCGGGACGCACGCGCAGCTCAGCTTGACTGACCTTCCGGGTGAGCTACCCTCGCCCGACCCGCACGGAGCGGGAAACCGCCCGTGATCGAGCCGAACCGCGACGCCCCTGCCAGCCAAGACCCGCAGCGCCTGCTGCAGAAAGAGGCGCAGTTCTGGGATCTGCAAGAGGAGAAGATCGACAGCCTCTATGCGCGGCCGCACGACTGGCGGTTCGTGCCGAAGATCGCCGAGAAGATCATCCAGCCCCGCGTCGACACGCTGCTGCGCCTGCTCGACACGCACAAGGGCAAGATCAAAAGCCTGGTCGACATCGGCTGCGGCAACGGCTGGCTGTGCCACGCGACCGCCAAGCGCGGCATCCATTCGATCGGCATCGACCTGTCGCCGAAGAAGATCGCGACCGCGCGCCGCATGGCGCAGGAACAGGGTATCGCCGACCGCTGTGAGTTCGTCGCCGGCGACGTGATGACGTGGGCGCCGAAGCACAAGGTCGACCTGCTGACCTCGCACGGCAGCCTGCACCACTTCCCCGAGTTCCAGAAGGCGCTCGACCACATGGTCGAACACCACCTGAAGCCGGACGGCTTGATGCTGTTCGTCGAGCCCAACCACGAGGGCATGGCGCCCGAAGTGGCGCAGTTCCTGCTGAAGTACGCGCAGCACCCGTTCTGGAAGCGCTTCTTCGACATCGAGTTCTACCTCGAGGTCACCGGCAAGAAGACGCTCGAGGGCCCGGAGGGCGCCGTCGACGAGATGAACGTGCGCCACGAGAGTCCCGCCGGGAAGGAGTTCTTCGGCGAGCACATCGAGCTCGACGCCTTCTTCAGCGCGCACTTCGACGTGATCGAGCGGCACTTCTACCACTACTTCAGCAGCCACGCGACGAACGCCTTCTACGTGTTCATGAAGTCGAAGCTGATCCGCGGTCTGTGGCGATTGGCGCTGCCGTGGATCGTGCGCCGCGACACGCGGTTGCTGCGCGATCCGAAGTACCAGCAGTACGCCGAAGACGGGCTCTGGTTCATGCGTCGCAAGGCTCCCCCCGCGTGACGATCGTGGCCCTGCTGCCGAGGCTGCTGGTCGTCGTGCTGGTCGGCTGCCTGCTCGCCGCCATCGCGCGCCTCGCGTGGATCAGCGACGACGCCTACATCACGTTGCGCTCGGTCGAGAACCTGCTGGCCGGCCATGGCCCGGTGTGGAACGTCGGCGAACGCGTGCAGACCTTCACGCACCCGCTGTGGTTCGGGCTGCTCGCGGGCGGGCGCTGGCTCGCCGGGGAGCACTACTTCACGACGCTCGCGCTGTCGGCGGTCTGCAGCATGGGCGCGGTCGCGCTGCTGCTGCGCACGGCCGGCAACGCCGCCGCGGCGACGGCGGTGCTGTTGCTGCTGCTCGGCTCGCGCGCGTTCGGCGACTTCGCGACCTCGGGCCTCGAGACGCCGCTG
>CAMAUH010000329.1 GCA_945861365.1 Candidatus Kuenenia stuttgartensis | reverse complement strand
AGGCAAGGCGGCGCCGACCGCGGCGCAGCAAGCGATGGAGCGCGCCAAGCAGCGCCGTAACCTGCTGCGGCGGCCGTGACACGGCAGCGCCGGAACGAGACCTCTTGACAACCCGCGCGGGTTGCCGATAGAACGCGCGCTCACTCATCCAGACCAGCCGAGGGCCGGGCCCGACGACGCTGGGGCAACCACGCTGATCCGATCCCCCGATCCGATCGACGCAGGTGCCAACTCCCGCGGCCGTTCTTCGCGCTCATGTGAGCACGAAGGCCGAAAGATGAGTCCAAGCCACGCTTCGGCGTCGGCGCGGGCTCCTCGTCGCAGGGAGCCTGGGGACGGGCCCGGAAGGCAACCGTTCCGTGACTCATCGCACTGCATCTGCTCCGCTGCCCACAGCTTCCCAGCTCACCGTGGCAGCTTCCCCGCACGATCCGCGTCCGCAGCCAACCGGCCCCGCCGCCTCGTCGGGCGACGCGTTCCACTCGTCCGGCCAGTCGCCGGGGCGAACGCGCACGCTGCACCTGCTCGGCCCGGGCCAGGTCGGCCGCGCGTTCCTGCAACAGCTCGGCGAACTGCCGGTCCGCGTCGTCGCGATCAGCGATGCGCGCGCGACCGTGTTCGATCGCGAGGGCTTGCCGCTCGACGCGATCGTCGCGCACAAGGCAGCCGGCGGCTCGCTGCTGTCGTGGCCGCGCGCCGAAGCGATCCCGACCGCGCTGGCGGTGCGCATCGTCGGTGCCGACGTCGTCGTCGACGCGACGCCGACCGATGCGGCGGGCACCGCGGCCGCACTGCAGCGCGCGCATGCAGCGCTGCAGAACGGCGCGTTCCTGGCGCTGTGCGGCAAGAACGCGTTCGCGGAAGCCGCGCCCGAATGGCTGCTCGGCGCCCCGCGCGGCCGCGTCGGCGTGCACGCCGTGCTCGGTGGGGCGGGCCAGCCGCTGCTGCGTGAGCTCGACGAACTGCGCGAACATGCGCGTGCGGTCGTCGCGGTCGGCAACGTCACCACGACGGTGCTGGTCGACGCGATCGAACGCGGCGCGTCGCTGGCGGAAGGCATCGCCGAAGCGCAGGCACGCGGGCTGCTGGAGGCCGATCCGACGCTGGATCTCGACGGCAGCGATGCCGCGACCAAGCTGCGCTGCGTGTGGGGGGCGGTGTTCGGCGCTCCTGGCCACACTGCGCCATCTGCCGAAGCGATCGCGCGCGACGACATCCGCGCGCTCGACGTCGAACTCGTGCGCGCGCGCGCGCGCGCCGGCAAGACCACGCGCCTCGTCGCGCGCGGCAGCCGCGCCGGCCACGACCTGCGCGTTCGTTTCGAGGAACTGCCGCTCGGCTCGCCGCTCGCGGCACCGCCGGATCGCGTCGTCTACGGCTACGAGCTGCCGGCGGGTCTGCGCCTGCACACCGGCCTCGCGCTCGGCCACACCCTCACTGCCGCGGCGCTGCGCGCGGATGTCGCTGCCGCCATCGGCGCGGAGGTGCGGTCGTGAGTGCTGCCATCACGTTGCCCGTCGGCGTCGAGCTGTGCCACCTGCCCGCACGTTTCCCGCTGGTGCACGGCGGCGAACTGGTCGGCGGCTGCCTCGCCTACGAACGGCAGGGGCCGGCCGATGCACCGACCGTCGTCGTGCTCGGCGGCATCTCCGCCGGGCGCCACGTCAGCGCGCACGCGCGCGTGCCGCAGCGCGGCTTCTGGGACGGCCTCGTCGGCGACGGATTGTCGATCGATACGCGGCGCCATCAGGTGCTCGCGTTCGACTGGCTCGGCGGTGCTGGCAGCTCGACCGCGCCGGCCGATGGTGAAGCGTTCCCGTTCGTCGACGCCGCGGACCAGGCGCGCGCCCTGTGGCACCTCGTCGATTCGCTGCGTCTCGATCGCCTGCAAGCCATCGTCGGCAGCAGCTATGGCGGCATGGTGGCGCAGCACGTGGCCGCGCAGCAGCCGGCGCGCGTGCGTCGGTTGGCCTGCATCGGCGCCGCGCACCGCAGCCACCCGCAAGCCAGTGCGTGGCGCAAGGTGCAGCGTGACGTCGTCGAACTCGGCCTGCGCGCCGGCGACGGCCGTGCGGCGCTGGCGTTGGCGCGCGCGCTGGCGCTGACGACGTACCGCACGCCCGGCGAACTGCGCGAACGCTTCGAAGCGCCGCCGCGCGTCGATGCCGCCGGCCTGCACTATCCGGTGCACGACTGGCTCGCCGCGCGCAGCGCCGATTTCGTGCAGCACTGGAACGCCGAGCAGTTCCTGTGCCTCAACCGCTCGATCGACGCGCACCGCATCGAGCCCCGCTCGATCATCGTGCCGACCTGGCTGCTGGCGTTCGTCGGCGACCAGCTGGTGCCGCCGAGCGAAGTGCGCGAACTGGCGCTGCAGCTGCCGGAACTTCGCGCGCACCGCGAACTGCGGTCGCGCTTCGGCCACGACGGATTCCTGAAGGAGCCGGTCGCGGTCGGCGCCTTCCTGCGGGAGGTGCTGTCGTGAGCCTCCGCCCTGCGACCAAGGCCGTGCGCGCCGGCATCGACACGGACCGCGCGCACGGCGCCGTCGTGCCGCCGCTCACGTTGTCGGCGAACTTCAGCTTCGCCGCGTTCGGCAAGAAGCGCACCTACGACTACACGCGCAGCGGCAACCCGACGCGCGACGAACTGGCGCACGCGCTGGCGGCGCTCGAAGGAGGTGCTGGCGCCGTCGTCACCGCGACCGGGCTCGCGGCGATCACGCTGGTGCTGCAGCTGCTGCGGCCATCTGACCTGCTGGTGCTGCCGCACGACGGCTACGGCGGCACCTGGCGGCTCGTCGACGCGCTCGCCCGGCGCGGCCACTTCGAGGTGGCCTACGTCGACCAGCGCGACGACGCGGCGCTGGCGGCGGTGCTGGCGAAGAAGCCGGCGCTGGTGTGGGCCGAGTCGCCGAGCAACCCGCTGCTGCGCCTCGTCGACCTCGCGGCGCTGGCGCAGCGCTGCCACGCCGTGGGGGCGCTGTTCGCCGTCGACAACACGTTCCTGTCGCCGGTGCTGCAGAACCCGCTCGAACTCGGCGCCGACCTCGTCGTGCACTCGACGACGAAGTACATCAACGGCCACAGCGACGTCGTCGGCGGTGCGGTGGTCGCGAAGGACAAGGCGCTGCACGAACAGCTCGCCTGGTGGGGCAACGCGCTGGGGCTGACCGGCGCGCCGTTCGACAGCTGGCTGACGCTGCGCGGCCTGCGCACGCTCGACGTGCGCATGCGGCAGCACCAGCAGAACGCGCAGGCGATCGCCGAGCTGTTGGCGGCACACCCGGCGGTCGCGGCCGTGCACTACCCGGGCCTGCCCTCGCATCCGGACCGGGCCTTGGCAGCGCGCCAACAGCGCGGGGCCGGCGGCATGCTGAGTTTCGAACTCGCCGATGCGGCCGCGGTGGCACCGTTCGTCGAGGCCCTGCGGCAGTTCACGCTGGCGGAGTCGCTCGGCGGGGTGGAGAGCCTCTGTGCGCATCCGGCGACGATGACGCACGCCTCGATGACGCCCGCCGTGCGCGCGCGGGCCGGCATCGGCGATGGCTTGTTGCGGCTCAGCGTCGGCATCGAAGCGGTCGAAGACCTCGCCGCGGACCTGCAGGCGGCGCTGCGCTACGCCACCGAAGCGCTGCCGCAACCGACGATTTGAGGCGCCGTGGCGGATTTGCGGCGGGCGCCGTCCTGGGGCGGGTGCTTAGTCTCTCCGCCGCCATGATCGATCCCAGCGCCGCCGTACATCCGTCGGTCTCTGTGCCCGCCAGCACCAACATCGGTGCGTTCGCGGTCGTCGAAGCGGACGTCACCCTCGGCGAGAACTGCACGATCGCCGCGCACGCGGTGGTGCGCAGCGGCAGCGACCTCGGCGCCAACGTCACGGTCTGCAGTTTCGCCGTCGTCGGCGGCCAGCCGCAGATGCGCGGTGGTGGGCCATCGACCGGCCGCGTGCGCATCGGCGCGCGTTCGATGCTGCGCGAGGGCGTCACCGTGAACCTGCCGACCAAGGCGGGCGGGGTCACGGCCATCGGCGACGATTGCATGCTGATGGCGAACAGCCACGTCGGCCACGACTGCGCGGTCGGCAACAACGTGACGCTGGCGAACAACGTGATGCTGGCGGGCCACGTGCAGGTCGGTGACGGCACGTTCCTCGGTGGTGGTGCGGGCGTGCACCAGTTCGTGCGCATCGGCAATGGCGTGATGATCGGCGGCAACGCGACCATCTCGTACGACGTGCCGCCGTACGTGATCGCCGCCGAACGCAACCAGATCCACGGCCTCAACGTCGTCGGGCTGCGCCGCAGCCAGATGCCCAGTGCCAGCGTGGCCGACCTGAAGCGCTGCTACCACTCCGTGTTCATCGGGCCCGGGGATCTGCGGTCGCGCGTCGCGGCGCTGCTCGCGAGCGCCAGTTGTGGCGCGGGCGCGCCGGGCCAGACGTTCCTGCAGTTCTTCGTCGGCGGCAAGCGTGGCTTCTGTCGGCCGCGGGATCGCAAGCGCGGCAGCGAAGCGACCGACGCGGCGGGCGGCTGATTCAGCTGCGGCGCGTGCCGACCAGCGCGACCAGCGCCCCGATGCCGACGCACGCGGCGGCGCCGACGAGGTTGTACCAAAGGAACGCGACGTGCATCGTGAAGTGCACGGCGAACGTCACCGCGAGCCCGCCGAGCAATCCGGCAGACGCGGCGCGGCCCTCCGCGCGCTTGACGAACAGCGCCAGCAGGAAGACGCCGAGGATGCTGCCGTAGAAGAACGAGCCGATCTCGTTGACCTTCTCGAGCAGCGGCCCGTCGCCGAGCGTGATCGCGAAGCCGGTCGCGGCGAGGCCCCAGAACGCCATTACCACGCGGCTCGTGCGCACCGCGCGCTTCTCGTCGGCGTTCGGCGCGATCCAGCGGCGGTAGAAGTCGATCATCGACGCCGACGTCAGCGAGCTCAGTGCACCGGCAGCGCTGCTGATCGCGGCCGCGAAGATCGCCGCGATCATCAGGCCGAGGATGGGCTTCGGCAGTTCGCCGAACAGGTAGTCGGTGAAGATGTAGTTGATGTCCTTCTGGCGGTCCTTGTCCGGCTGCACCAGCTTGCGCGCCGTGCCGCGCGCCGCGGTCGCGGCCTGCGTCGCGACCTGCAGCCGCACCACGGCGGTCGGATCGCCGGCGGCAAGCTGCAGTAGCGCCTGGCGGCGTTCTTCGCTCGCTGC
>CAMAUH010000328.1 GCA_945861365.1 Candidatus Kuenenia stuttgartensis | reverse complement strand
GGCTGCCGCAGCGCCGGTGGCTGCTGCTCCGGCGCCTGCTCCGGCAGCGCCGGCGGCCGTGCGTCGGAGTGGTGGCCTTGGACTCGTGGTCGGCCTCACCGTGCTGCTGGCGATGGCCGCAGCGGGCGTCGCTTACCTCTACATGCAGTGAGCAGGAGGGCACGCCCATGACCGACCCGAAACGCATGTCGCAGAATGAACGCCTGCGTCACGACCGATTGACCTTCTACAAGGAGGACGTCGATCGCATCGACAAGCTGCTCGCCGAGTTCCTCCGCTTGTCTGGCGCGAAGTGCGCGCTGCTCATCGACAAGGAAGGCCACCTCGTCACCAAGCGCGGCGAGTTGCGCACCATCGACATCGACACGATCTCGGCCCTCGTGGCGGGTTCGTTCGCCGCGACCAAGGAGATGGCGCGACTGCTCGGTGAAGAGGAGTTCACCGCGATGTTCCACCAGGGCGAGCGCGACAACATCCAGCTGTCGCTGGTGGGTGACCGCACGCTGCTGACCATCCTGTTCGATGACCGGACGACCGTCGGCATGGTCCGGCTGTACGCCACCGAGACTGCGAAGAAGCTCGCGGACATCTACCGCGATGCCAGCGAGCGCGACGTCACGGACCCGGGGCTCGGCGACGAGTACGGGACCGACGCGAAGAAGACGCTCGACAAGCTGTTCGACTGATCGTCAGCACGAGGTGCGAAGCATCGGCCGCTGCCAGGTCAACCTGGGGGCGGCCGACTGCGTTTGGCGAAGCCAGTCGCGGTGGTGCTGCAAGAAAATCTGCAAGAATCTTCGGCGCCGCTCGAGTCCGCGCGCTCCGATGATTGGGTTGAATGGCACCAGCATCGGCAAGCTATTCATACGGGTTGGCAAATGTGTCGGCGCAGCGTTCTGCGGCACATCTCCCGTTCGCACCGGCAGTTCCGGTGAATTCTGGAGCCGTGATTGCCGATTCAAGGATCGGCCGGTCCAAAGCTCCCATGCTGTGGGTGGCTGCTCCGGCCACTACCACCCTAACCACTGACAAGGACAGAGAGTATGGCTGCCAAGAAGAAGGCTAAGAAGGCGAAGAAGGCAAAGAAGGCTTCGAAGAAGAAGGCCAAGAAGTGACCCTTCGGTTCGCGGCCGCATTGCGGCCGTGAACCGCCTGAGCCAACAGGGCCCGGTTCGTCCGGGCCCTGTTCACGTACTGGCCATGCCTTGGCCGCCCGGCGCCGCGGCGGCGAATGCTGACGCGAAGGGCAACCTGAGCGGGTTGCGCGGGACCGACCTTCGCGCTCAGTGCAGGCGCTGGCCGGGGCGCGCCCCGGCATCCGGCGACAGCAGGAAGACTTCGCCGTCGGTGCCCGCCGCGATGACCATGCCTTCGCTGAGCCCGAACTTCATCTTGCGGGGGGCGAGGTTCGCGACCATGACCACGAGGCGGCCGACCAGCTGTTCGGGCTCGTAGGCGCTCTTGATGCCGGCGAACACGTTGCGCGTCGGGCCACTGCCGAGGCTCAGCGTCAGCCGCAGCAGCTTCTTCGCGTCGGGCACGGCTTCCGCAGCGATGACCTTCGCGATGCGCAGGTCGACCTTCTGGAACTCGTCGATGCCGATCTCGCTGGCGAGCGGCTCCTTGGACAGGGCATCCCCTGCGTCGCCGGTGCCGACTGCCGTCGCAGCGGGCGTGATCGTCGGCGTCGGAGCGGGCGCCACGGGCGCCACGGGCACCGCGGCCTCGGGCACGAACATCGCCTGCACCTTGTCCAGCTCGACGCGCGCCATCAGGTGTTCGAACTTCGCCACCTTGCCGCCCACGAGTCGTGTCTGCGCCAGCTCCCAGCGATCGCCGCGGCTGCCCAGCAACGCGGCGCCACGCGCGGCGAGGGCCGGCAGCACCGGCTGAAGGTAGACGACGATCTGATGGAACAGGTTCAGCACGACGGTGCACACGTCCTGCAGTTCCTGCGCCCGCGCCGGGTCCTTCTTCAGCGTCCACGGCGCCCGCTTCTCGACGTACTCGTTGGCGGCATCGGCCAGCGTCATCACCAGCCGCATCGCCTCGCGGTAGTCGCAGGCCTCGTAGGCCGTGGCGATCGCTTCGCTCGCGGCCGCACCGCGCGCGAACAGACCGCCGTCATCCGGGTAGTGCGCCGACAGTCCGGTCGCTTCGACGAAGCGCGCCGAACGGCTCGCCAGGTTGACGACGCGGCCGACCAGGTCGCTGTTGACCTTGCCGACGAACTCGTCCTGCTGGAAGTCGAGGTCGTCGATCTTGTTGCTCAGCTTGCTGGCGTAGTAGTAGCGCAGCCATTCGGCATCGAGGTACTCGAGGTAGCGCGCGGCCGTGACGAAGGTGCCCTTCGACTTCGACATCTTCTCGCCGTTGACGCGCAGGAAGCCGTGGATCTGCACGCGCTTGGGCAGCTGGTAGCCGCCGACGTGCAGCAGCGCTGGCCAGAACAGCGTGTGGAAGTAGGTGATGTCCTTGCCGAGGAAGTGCACGACTTCGCACTGCGGGTTCTTCCACCACGCGTCGAGCGACTGGCCGGTGCGTTCGCACCACTCCTTCGCCGCGGCGATGTAGCCGATCGGTGCGTCGAACCAGACGTACCAGTACTGGCCCTTCGCGTCGGGGATCTCGAAACCGAAGTAGGGGGCTGGCCGCGACACGTCCCAGTCCTGCAGCGGCTTGTCCAGGAAGTGGCCGGCGAGGTAGTTGGCGACCTCGCTCTGCAAGGCCCCGCTGCGCTGCGTCCATTCCGTCAGCATCGGCTGCAGGCCGGTCAACCGGACGAACAGCTGCTGGCTCGGCCGCAGCTCCGGCGTGGCGCCGGAGTGCACGCTGCGCGGGTTCTTCAGTTCGGTCGCCGTGTAGGTCGAGCCGCACGATTCGCAGCTGTCGCCGTACTGCTCCTTGGTGCCGCAGCGCGGGCACTCGCCGACGACGAAGCGATCGGCCAGGAAGGTCTTCTGCACCGGGTCGTACAGGCGCTCCACCGAGCGTTCGACGACCATGTCCGCCGCGCGCAGCTTCGCCCAGATGCCGCTGGCGACCGCGTAGTTCGCGGGGCTGTTGGTGGAGCCGTAGTGATCGAACGACAGGCCGAACGCGGCGAAGTCGCGCTGGTGCTGCACCGTCATGTCGGCGATCAGCTGCTCCGGCGTGCGCCCTTCCTTCTGCGCGCGGATCATGATCGCGGTGCCGTGCGTGTCGTCGGCGCACAGGTAGGCGACGTTGTGACCGCGCAGCCGCTGGAAGCGGGCGAAGATGTCGGTCTGGATGTACTCGACGAGGTGGCCGAGGTGGATCGGGCCGTTCGCGTACGGAAGGGCGCTGGTGACCAGGATCTGTCGGGTCATGTTGGGGCGAGAAGGCTAGCCGGGCGCACGGGAACTTCCGCCGAGCAGTCGCTGCAGAGGTCCGAGCACGGCCTCGGTGGCGTCGGCGTGCATCTCCGGCGACGGGTAGTACGCATTGTGCGTCCAGCGCAGGTCGGCTGCCTCGCCGGTGCCGGCGAGGGCCGGCGCCACGGTGGTCGGTGCCCCGGTGGCGCGGTCGCGCAGCAACTGCGGGCTGCCGCGCGCCGTCACGCATTCGACGTAGGCATCGCACCAGGCGGCCAGCGTCGCGACCATGCGTTCGTCGACGAGTTGCGGGTAGTCGCCGAACAGCGCCGGCACGGAGTGGTAGCCGGGTCGGTAGCGCGGGGCCCGGCGGCTCCACCACAGCAGCAGCTTCGGCGCGGCGATGCCCGCGAGCAGTTGCCGATACTGTTCGAGCCAGTCGGCGCGGGTCTCCTGCACGAGCCGCCGGACGTGGCCGCGGCCGCAGCGCGCGAGCCAGCGGTTGCGCAGGCCGCGCAGCAGCGGCGTGTGCCAACCCTGCAGGTCGGCTTGCAGCACTTCCTGCCAGGCTGCGTCCGCCGCCAGCAGGCGGCCATCGGTCCGCCGCGTCAGCCGTTCCCGGCCGCCGCTGTGGAACGCCGAACAGTCGGCGCTGCGGCCCGACAGCACCTGCAGCACGACGGCGCGGGCGTTCGCCAACAGCGGTTGCCAAGGCGCGGAGCGGAACAGCGCGGGGCCCGCGCCGGCGATGCCGAGGTTCAGCGTCGGGATCCCGAGTCGGGTGGCCAGCAGCTGCGGCCATGGCGTCGGGACGAAGCAGCCGAAGGTCTGCGCGGCGCCGACGCAGGCGATGTAGCTGCCCGCTGCAAGGCTGGCTGGTCGTGGGCCACGCAAGCGGTCGCTGCTGCCGTCCGGCTGCCACAACTCGTAGTCGACGACCGCGGCATCGCGGATTTGGTAGCCTTGCGACACGGCCCGCAGCGTAGCAATCGCTCGCGTTCCTGCCGCGCTCCCACGTATGCCTTCTCGTCCCACGCTTCTGCAGATCTTCGGCGAGCGCTGCTCCGGCACGAACTACGTCGCCCAGTTGTTGCGGCGCAATCTGTTCGGCGTGCAGCTGACCGACGCGTTCGGCTGGAAGCACGGTTGGCCCGACCGCGTCACCGGGTCGACCGAGCAGTGCCTGTTCGTCGTCGTGCACCGCGATCCGTTCGCCTGGGCGCAGAGTCTGCATCGCCAGCCCTGGCACGCCGCTCCGGCGCTGCGCGATCTGCCGTTCGACCGCTTCGTCAGGGCTCCCTGGTGGTGCTGCTGGGGGCAGGACATGGAGCTTGCGGCGGACGATTCCCGCGCCGGCACCGAAATGCTGCATGAACGGGATCCTGCGACCGGCGAACGGTTCGCCGACATCCTGCGTCTGCGCACCGCGAAGTTGCGTGCCTGGTTGGCGCTCGAGACGCGTGTGCGGCACTTCGCAGTCGTGCGCTACGAGGACGCGCTGCGGCAGCCGGGGCAGGTCGTGCGTGGCATCGCCAACCGCACTGGGCTGCGCCGCTGGCCGTGGCTGCGGGGCGTGCACACCGTGAAGGGTGGCAAGGATCCGTTCGTGGCCCGTGCCGAGCAACCGTTCGCGCCGGCCGACATCGCCTGGATCGCCAGCGCCGTCGATCGCGAACTAGAGAGCCGTCTCGGCCACGACGTGTCGGTGCGAGTCGCTTCGCTGCGCGCTGCCACACCGGCCGCTGCGGGGATGCCGCAGTCCGCACGCTCCAACGTCGGTTGACACGCGCGCGTGCTAATGCGTTACTTCCTGGAAGGAGATTCCATGCCCAGCTGTCGCCTCGTCCCCTGGTCGTCCGCTTTCCTCGCGC
>CAMAUH010000327.1 GCA_945861365.1 Candidatus Kuenenia stuttgartensis | reverse complement strand
CAGTTGACGCCACGCACGCGCGCGATCGTCGTCACGCACCTGTTCGGGCTGCCGTGCGACATGGCGCCGATCGTGGCGCTGGCGACAGCCCGCGGCATTGCCATCGTCGAGGACTCAGCACAGGCGTTCGGCGCCACGCTCGATGGTCGCAAGGCGGGCACCTTCGGCGCGATCGGCACCTACTCGCTGCAGCAGGGCAAGCACATCACCACCGGCGAAGGCGGCATCGTCGCCACCGACGACGATGCGCTGGCGCGGCGCCTGTTCCTGTACGTCAACAAGGCGTGGGGCTACGGCGATGCGAAGCCCGACCACTACTTCCCGGCGCTGAACTACCGGCTGACCGAGCTGCAGGGCGCGGTCGCGTGCGCGCAGCTGCCGAAGCTCGACCAGGTCGTCGCAGCCCGCCGCGATGTCGCCGCGGCCTTGCGCGAAGCCCTCGCCGACGTGCGCGGACTGCGCTTGCCGCAGGATCCCGCCGGCGGCACGCACTCGTACTGGAAGTTCGCGTTCCAGGTCGATCCCACGGTGGTCGCCGGCGGCGCACTCGCGCTCGGCAAGCGCATGCAGCAGGCCGGCATCAGTTGCGTGCCGCGCTACATCCAGAAGCCGGCGTTCGACTGCGAGCTGTTCCGCGACTGGTCGCGCTCGCCGGTCACCTCCCTGCCGCTGCAGAGCAGCGCGCGCGCCGGCCAGGCCATGCCGCTGTTCGCACGCGGCGACTACCCGGGCACCCTGGCAGCACTCGAGCACGTGATCGTGTTGCCGATCAACGAACGCTACCTGCCGCACCACGTCAGCCACGTCGCCGAGGCGATCCGCACCGCGGTGCGCGAACTCCAGCATGGCTGAGCCCACCCACGGCTTGCCGATCGTGCTGCTCGGCCTCGGCGGCATCGCCCAGGCCTACCTGCAGGCGCTGCAGCGCGTACCGGCGCTGCGTCTCGTGGCGGTCGTCGAGCCGCGGCCCACCGCGCAGGCCATGGCCCCCGCCGGCGTGCCGGTCTTCGCCGACGTCGACGCGCTGCTCGCGACGCAGCTGCCGCTGGCAGCTGCGCTGGTGTTGACCCCGCCAGCCACGCACGAAGCGCTGACCACGAACCTGCTGCGCCATGGCCTGCACGTGCTGTGCGAGAAGCCGCTAGCGCCCGACGTCGCGGCCGCGGAGCGCATGCTCGCCGCCGCCGCCGGTGCCGACCGACGGCTGATGATGGGCAGCAAGTTCCGCTACACGCCGGACGTCGCCCGCGCCCGCGAACTGCTCGACCAGGGCCTGTGCGGCGACGTGGTCATGTACGAGAACGTGTTCTGCTCGCACGTCGACATGACGCAGCGCTGGAACGCGCAGCCGGCGATCAGCGGCGGCGGCGTGCTGATCGACAACGGCTGCCACAGCGTCGATCTCGCGCGCTTCCTGCTCGGCCCGATCGCCAAGGTGCAGGCGCAGTTCGGCCCGCGCGTGCAGCCGCTCGCGGTCGAGGACACCGCCCGCATCCTGTTCACCAGCGCGCGCGGCGCACTCGGTTCGATCGACCTGTCGTGGAGCGTGCACAAGGAGACCGACGCCTACGTCCGCATCCACGGCACCGCCGGCGTCATCGAGATCGGTTGGCGCACCTCGCGCTGCAAGCAGGTCGGTGGCACCTGGCAGCAGTTCGGCAACGGCTACGACAAGGTGGCCGCGTTCGCGGCCCAGCTGCAGGACTTCGCCGACGGGATCGGCTCTGGCAAGCGCCCGGTGATCGGCGACGCGGATGCCCTGGCCTCGGTCGTCGTCGTCGACTGCGCCTACCGGGCCGCCCGCGAGCAGCGCTGGATCGAAGTGCCCGCCGAACCTGGCCGCTGAAGCCGAACTTCCGCGTCGACCAGCGCGCGGCCATGATCGCCGCGATGAGCCAGGCTGTTCGTGTTCATCCGACCGCCATCGTCGAAGCCGACGTCGAAATGGGTGCCGGCACTTCGGTGTGGGACAGCGTGCACATCCGGCGCGGCGCGCGGCTCGGGGAGCAGTGCATCGTCGGCGAGAAGACCTACATCGCCTACGACGTGCGGATCGGTGCGCGCTGCAAGCTCAACGCGTGCGTCTATGTGTGCGCCGGCGTCACGCTCGAGGACGGGGTCATGATCGCGGCGCACACCGTCTTCACCAACGACGTGAACCCGCGCGCCACCGATCCGGACCTGCTCGCACTGCGCAGCAGCGAGCCCGAGGCGGACATGCCGCACACGTTCGTGCGAAGCGGTGCCACGGTCGGCGCCAACTGCACCATCGGCCCGGGCGTCGAACTCGGCGCCTTCTGCATGGTCGGCATGGGCAGCGTCGTGACGGCCGATGTGCCGGCCCATGCCCTGGTGGTCGGCAACCCGGCGCGCCTGCACGGGCTGGTCTGTCGCTGTGGCGCGGTCGTCGCGCGCGCTGCTGGCGGCGCCGTGCCGGCGGGTGAACACACCTGCCGCTGCGGCCGCGTCGTGACCTGGCCGACGCGGCCGTGACCGCTCACTGCACGCGGTTGGTCGGCAGGCAGTAGTACCACTTGTTCCAGCGATCGGCGGGCCCCACCGTGCCGCGCAGGATCGCGCCGTACTGCAGCGCCTTGCTGCGCACGGTCGCATCGCCGGTCACGTTCGCCAGCTGGTGCAAGCCACCGATCAGGAACGTATGCGCGCCGCCGAGCGGACTGTCGCCGAACCGGATGCCCTGCGCCAAGCTGTCCCAGTAGTTGGCAGGGACCAGCGCGGTGTTGTGGGTGACCGGCGTGTAGTAGCGCAGCCCTTGCGCCACGAACCCGAACGTCGGCGACGTGTAGTTCGCCACCCACGAGTATTCGACCGTGTAGGCAACGTCTTCGGCGATATCGAGCAGCACCGGCTCACCGAACGCCTTGTAGGCGCCGAGGAAGCCATACAGCACGGCGCCATGATGCCAGGACATGAAGAACTGGTGGTTCAGCGGATAGCCGGTGCCCCCGTAGTTGTCCTGGAACGTCATCGCGCGGCTCGCATGCGTCTTGCGGCGCTGCACGTCGACGATCTCGTTGACGCGGCGCATCGCGTACTGCTTCAGCGACTCGTCGCGCGTGGCCTGGTAGATCTGCGCGAAGCCCCACAGGCACCAGCCCTCGGCGCGCGCCGCCTGGATGTCCTTCGTGTAGTAGTAGCCGAGGCGCATGATGCCCTTCAGGCTCTGCCCGAGCTGACGCAGTTCTTCCTTCGCCCACGCGTCACCGCTGATCGTCCAGTAGTCGAACAGCAGATCCGTGCTCCAGTGCTCGTGGTCGAAGTGCTCCCAGCTGTGCGCGCGCGCCTGGCCGGCGCTCAACGACCGGTACTGGGGATGAGGATCCGCGTCGCGGATGGCACGACGACCGAGCGATTCGCCGGCCACGATCAGCATCGGGATGCCATCCCACAGCAGGATCTGCTGCTCGGCGCCGACCTGCAGGTTCCACAGATGGTACGGCCGCATCGCCTGTGCCCAGGCCATCTGCTCGAGCTTCAGGAGCAGCTCCGGATAGTTCGCCTGGATCGCATGAGCGAGCTCAGGGCTCAACGGATGGTTGCGGGGCGTGCCGGTCGTCGCCGTTTGCTGGGGATCGCTGCGCGAACCCCACGTGCCGAACCACGGATAGCCCGCCCAGCTGCCGAGTTCGGCGGCCGCCCGGGCAGCGGAATCCGCAGGGCCGGCGATCGGCCCGCCGAGCAGGCCCGCTGCGCCGGTCTGTTCCCAGGCGTCGTGCGAAGCGAGCGCGTAGATCGGCTTCTCCAGCATGGCGGTGGCGGTCTGCTGCCACCGCGCGAGATCGGCAGGATTGGCACCGGCAGGCTCGCAGCGCAGCAGGAAGCGGTACCGACGCGTCTGCGCATCGGTCAGGTAGTCATCCGTCATCACGCGATGGCCGGTGTAGCCGCCGCTCATGCCCTCGGCGTTGCCGATGTTCTCGGTCGCGGCACGGTACGGCATCACCGCCGAGGCCCCCTTGGCGAGGAACCAGGCGCCGCGGACGTCCGCGTTGCCCAGCGCGCGCAGGTTCGGGTCGGTGTTGCCCCCCGGGATCGTGTCCGCACCGAGGTAGTCGTTGCCGACGATCCAGTCGACGACGACGAACGGCATGTCGCGGTACTCGGTGACGTAGAACGTCGACGTCAGGTAGTCGCGGCCGATGCCGGTCTGGCCGGCCACCGGTTGATGGTAGGTGCGGAAGCGCGTGGTCTGTGCGAGCGGTGTGGCCTGCAGCACCTGGCCGGCACCGGTCGCGAAGGCGCGGTACGGAACCTGGAAGGTGTCGCGCACCTCGGCGCCGAACTCGAGGCCACTGGCGACCTGTGAAACCCACGAGTTGCGCGTGAACGCCCCGCTGAGCGGCGCCTCATCGCGGGCGATGCGGTACGTCTTGGTCTCGCCCGCCCCCAGTTGGTCGGTGAATTGCGCCTGCGCGACCTTCAGCGAACCGTCGGCCCAGTACTGCAGCGGCAACCAGGCAGTCTGGTAGCCACTGACGACCAGGTTGCCGAGCTGCGAAGCAGGATACGCCGATTCAGGAAACGGCACCGAAGCGAGGATGGTCTCGGTGCGGCTGCTGGCGCTGCCGTTGCGCACCGTGAAGTCGAGCACGATGTCGAGCGGATTGCCGGCCCCACCGGCCCCACCGGCCCCACCGCCACTGCCCGGGTCACCGCCGCCGCCGCCGCCGCCGCCGCCGCCGCTGGTGTTGCCGGTGGGGCCGCCGCCGCTGCATGCGGTCAGCAGGCTCAGGCCAAGGCTCGCCCACGGCAACGGGCGTCGAGAACTACGATCCAGGATGTCGTTCATGATCAGAGGGGTCGCGCGCTCCCTACGCAGTTGATGCGACTCCGGGGCGGCTGATCGGAGATCCTCGACACGGCCTGAACCGGGACCGCCAGCGCGTATCAAACTGGGCTTGGCGGTGGAGGCGGCGGAAGGTAGCGTCGCCTGACCGCGCGAGAGTGGCGGAATTGGCAGACGCACAGGTTTTAGGTACCTGCGAGCGCAAGCTCTTCAGGGTTCAAGTCCCTGCTCTCGCACCACTACGGCTGATGCCCCTACGCTGCGGACCGGTTCCAGCGGCTCTCGATTCCGACCGAGCCACGGGGCCGCAAGCCAGTCTGCCCGTGACTCCGTGCAGCCCTCTGGTATCGGCCCTGCCGTTCGCTACTCTGCCGCGCTCCCCAACCGACCCGCCAAGGAACTACGACCGCCCATGAC
>CAMAUH010000326.1 GCA_945861365.1 Candidatus Kuenenia stuttgartensis | reverse complement strand
CGGCCTGTCGGCGACGCTGGGCGCAGGTGCTGCCAGCCAGCACTTCGATTCGATCCTGCAGGCCGACGTGATCCTGGTGGTCGGCGCCAA
This sequence comes from Candidatus Kuenenia stuttgartensis, assembly GCA_945861365.1. Classification (GTDB taxonomy): domain Bacteria; phylum Planctomycetota; class UBA1135; order UBA1135; family UBA2386; genus UBA2386. The sequence continues at coordinate 5,166 of CAMAUH010000326.1, read as the reverse complement.
CCCGACGGAAGGCCACCCGGTGTTCGGCTCGATGCTGAAGCGGCGCGTGCGCGAAGGTGCGAAGCTGCTGGTCATCGACCCACGCCGCACCGAGACCGCCGAATCGGCGCACTGCAAGGCGACCGTGCACCTGGCGCTGAAGCCCGGCACCAACGTGCTGGTGCTCAACTGCCTCGCCCACGTGGTCGTCACCGAGAGCCTGCACGACGAAGCCTTCATCCGCGAACGCTGCCATCCGCAGGAGTTCGCGCAGTGGCGCGCCCTGGTCGCCGATCCGCGCTACGCGCCCGAGGTCGTCGGCCCCGAGGCGGGGCTCGCCCCCGAAGACCTGCGCACCGCGGCGCGCATCTACGCCAAGGGCCCGCGCAGCACCATCTACTACGGCCTCGGCGTCACCGAGCACAGCCAGGGTTCCACCGGCGTCATGTGCCTTGGCAACCTCGCGCTGTCGTGCGGCATGCTCGGCCGCGAAGGCGTTGGCGTGAACCCGTTGCGCGGCCAGGGCAACGTGCAGGGCGGTAGCTGCCTCGGCAGCTGGCCGCACATGCTGACCGGCTACCGCTTCGTCACCGACGACGCCGTGCGCGCCACGTTCGAACAGGACTGGAAGCTCACCCTCGACCCGGAGCCGGGCCTGCGCCTGCCGAACATGTTCGACGCCGCACTCGCCGGCACGTTCAAGTCGATCTACATCCAGGGCGAAGACCCGGTGCAGAGCGATCCGAACCAGAACCACATCATCGCGGCGATGAAGGCGATGGAGTGCGTGATCGTGCAGGACCTGTTCCTCAACGAGACCGCGAAGTACGCGCACGTGTTCCTGCCGGGATCGAGCTCGCTCGAGAAGAACGGCACGTTCACCAACGCCGAGCGCCGGGTCAGCATGGTGCGCAAGGTCGTGCCGCCGCTCGCCGGCCTGGAGGACTGGCAGATCACCGTCAAGCTGATCGACGCGATGGGGTATCCGCTGCACTACGACCACCCGTCGCAGATCCTCGACGAGGTCGCGCGGCTGTCGCCGGCCTACCAAGGCATGAGCTTCGCGCTGATCGAGAAGTGCGGGTCGGTGCAATGGCCGTGCAATCCGCAGGCGCCCGAGGGGACCGAGGTGCTGCACACGAAGACGTTCCCGCGCGGCAAGGCCAACTTCATGCTGACCGGCTACGTGCCGACCAGCGAACGCACCGACGAACGCTTCCCGCTGCTGCTGACGACCGGTCGCATCCTGTCGCAGTACAACGTCGGCACGCAGACGCGCCGCACCGGCAACGTCGCGTGGTACGCCGAGGACCTGCTCGACATCCATGCACAGGACGCGGCAGCGCGCGGCATCCAGAACGGCGACCTGGTCGCGATCACCAGCCGCTACGGCGAGACGCAGCTGCACGCGCGGATCAGCGACAAGGTCAACCCGGGCGTCATCTACACGACGTTCCACTTCGCGCAGAGCAAGGCGAACGCGATCACCAGCGACCTGTCGGACTGGGCGACCAACTGCCCCGAGTACAAGGTGACGGCCGTCGAGGTGGCCAAGGTCCCACAGACCAGGCCGACGCCGGCGCGCGCGCCCGCAGAGGCGAAAGCATGAGCAACAGCCACGGCAACAGCGGCGCGGTGCTCGACCTCGGCCGACTCATCGCGATGGCGAACCAGATCGGCGACTTCTTCGCGCCCTATCCGCCGGGCCAGCGCGAAGAGGGCATCCGCAACCACCTGCGCCACTACTGGGATCCCCGCATGCGCGAGGCGCTGCTGGCGCACATCGACGGGACCCATGGCGAAGGCCTGCACCCCCACGTCCTGGTGGGTGCGCGGCGACTGCGCGAAGCGCCGCTCGGACCTGCCGCCTACGCCGGGCCGCCGAAGACCGACGCCCGCTAGTGCAGCCCCGCGGTGAGGCAGGCGGCGATCCGGCAGCGCGGGACGCCCGTGCCGAGCGAGCCGCCAGACGGCAGCAACAAGCCGAACGGGCCGAAGCACGACAAGCCGCCGGCCGCAACCGGCACGGCCTCGTGCAGAAGCGCCGCTGGCGCCGCGCGATCGGCAGCTGGCTGCTGACGCTGCTGGCGCCGCTGCTGCTGCGCGCCCTCGCGTTGACGTGGCGCGTGCAGCGCCGCGGCGAGCGCGGCTTCGCCTTGCTGCGCAGCGATCGGCCGTGGGTCGTCGCGATGTGGCACGGTCGCATGCTGACGCTGATGCCGCTGCGCTGGCACTGCGGCCGCGACATCGGCGTGCTGGTGTCGCCGAGCGACGACGGCGCGCTCGCGAAGCAGGCGCTGGAACGCTTCCGCTACCGCATCGTGCGGGGCTCGCTGAGCCGCGCCGGCGCCCGCGCGCTGCGCGAGATGCACGAGCTGCTGGCTGCGCAGGGTCAACTCGTGGTGACGCCGGATGGCCCGCGCGGGCCGCGCCACGGCATCAACGTCGGCATCGCGTGGCTGGCGCGCGGCAGTGGCTCGCCGATCCTGCCGGTCGGCGTCGCCGTCGATCGTGCGTGGCGCCTGCGCAGCTGGGACCGCTTCACGATCCCGAAGCCGTTCGCGCGATTGTGCGTCGTCTATGGCGATCCGGTCGAAGTCGGAGCGGACGCCACCGACACCGAACTCGAAGTCGTCGCCGCACGCGTGCGCGACGAACTGCTGGCGCAGGAACGCGCTGCATTCGCGACGCTGGGCGTCGCCGACGATCTCGACAGCGATGGCGCGGGTCGTCGACACACGCCCTGAAAACGACGCGACCCGGCTCCCACACGAAGCGGGGACCGGGTCGAGCGCGTCAGCGGCAGCGCCGACGGGAACCTACTTCACAGGTCCTGCGGGCGGAGCGTCTTGCGGCCGTTGGCCTCAGCGCGGCCTTCGGCGCTGGCGATCATGCCGCGCACAGCCTTGTCCAGCGCGCCGTAGAAGTCGGACGACACGTTCGACTTCTTGACCGCGGCCTTCGTGCGGGACTTCGAGATGATCAGGTCGCCGGTCGTGCCGGCCTTCTTCGCGTTCTTCTTGGCTGCCATCGGAGTGTTGGTTTCGGAGGATTCGTTCGCCCGGCCGCAGCAAAAGCACTGCGCCTCCCTGCGAACGGGCGCGAAGTTTGGCGGACACGTCGCCACAGTCAACGACAAACTCGTGCGGAAACCGCCTCTGCGAGCCCGTTCTCGACGTTCTGCGTCAGACCATGTGCGCACGTCGACGGGCCGGACCCGTGCTTCTCGCCGCGTGCAGACCTAGAGTTCGTGCCATGCGTTGGCGTCGGATCGCGCTGTTGTCCCTGGGACTCGTCGCCGTGTTCGGCATCGCCACTGCGCTGGTGCTGCAGCGAGCGGATGCCGCCACGACGCTGCTGCAGCGCGAACTGCAGGCCTGGCTGCGGCCGCGGGCGACGCTGCAGAGCACCGCGATCGACGCCAGCAGCGGCCGCCTGACCGTGCGCGGCCTGCGCATCGAGGATCCGCAGCAGGCTGGTCGCGCGCTGCTGACGGTGGACGCGCTGCATGCCGACGTCGGCACCGCGATCGCGCTGCCGCCGGTGGACCTGCACGCATTGCACATCGACGGCCTGGCGCTCGAATTCGGCCCCCGACTGCCGGATCCCGCAGCGCTGCTGGCGAAGCCAGCCGGCGACAGCAGCGGTTCCGCCACCGCGATCCCGGTCGTCATGCTGCGCGATGGACGCGTCACGTGGACGGCCGTCGCCGGGCAGCCGCCGCTCGAACTGCGCAACCTGCAGTTGCGCGCCGGGCCGCGCGATGGCGATGCCGACCACGTCGAACTGCGCGGGCAGGCCGAGATCGCCGAGCTCGGCCTCGCGCTGCAGTTGGCCGGCGAGTTCGACCTCGTGCGCGGCGGCGGCACGCTGGCCCTGCGCACCGGCGACATGCTGGTCGACGACGCGCGGGTGCGCCGCTTCGCGGCCCTCGCCGGCGCCAAGCTGCCGGAGTTGACGGTTGGCGCCCGACTGCGCGGCCTCAGCGTGGTGCTGCATCTGCCGCCGCGCGAAGCCACCGCCACCGCCCCCTGGTGCGAAGCGGAGGCGGTGTTCGAACACCTGCGGGTGATCGGCCCCGAACTACCCGCGGTCGCGCGCGACGCGACGCTGACCGTGACGGCCGACACGCGCAACGGCATCAGCGCGACCGTGCGCCTGGAGCAGCGCGACGACGGCGGCGCGCTCGAACTCACCGCCCGCGGCACCGACCTGCTGGGCGCCCAGCACATCGACGTGCGCGGCCACGGCACCGACCTGCGGTTCGACGAGGAAGTGCGCCGCGCCCTGAACACGTTCCCGGTCGGCCGCGAGATCATGCGGGCGCTGGCGCCGGTCGCCGGCCGCGCCGACCTCGACCTGTTCCTGTCCGAACCGCACATGAAGGGCGCCGGCTTCGAGCAGCTGGACCTGTCCCTGCGCGACATCCAACTCGCCTACCAGGGCTTCGGCCCGCCCGAGAAGCGCGCGGCGTTCCCGCTGCCGCTCGAGCACGCCAGCGGCCGGGTGCGGCTGCGCGACAACGTCGTGCTGGTCGAGAACGTGCGCGCGCAGATCGCCGCCAGGGCCGGTGGCGGCACGGTCGAACTGCACGGCTACAACGAGGTCAAGAAGCCGGCCGGCGAGGACACCTGGCTCGACATCGAAGCGCGCGGCGTGCAGTTCACGCCGGACCTGCGCCGCGCGCTGGGCGCGCTGCTGCGCGACGACGGCGCGCTGTACGACCGCCTGGCGCCGAGCGGCCGCGCCGACGTGACGGTGCAGGTGCGACCCGACAGCCTGCTGGAATCGTGCTGGGCGGTCGATGTGCGCCCGCAGGACGCGGCGATGACCTGGGCCGGCTTCCCGCTGCGATTGGACGCCGTGCAGGGCAGCGTGCGCGCCCGCAACGACGACGTGGTGTTCGACCTGCGCGGCAACCATGGCGATGGCCGCTTGACGCTGCGCGGCCGCATCCCGATCGACTCGACGCGCGAGGATCCGCTCGGCTTCGACGCGGTCGTCGGCCTCACCGGGGTGGCCGTCGACGACGACCTGCGCACCGCGGTGGCGGTGATGGCGCCGAAGCTGGAGCCGATGTGGCGGGCCAGCAACGCGCGCGGCCGGCTGGCGGGCGAAGTGAAGGTGTGGCGCGCACGCCTGACGGATCCGCTTTCGTACGACGCCAGCCTGCAGGTCGAAGCCGTC
>CAMAUH010000325.1 GCA_945861365.1 Candidatus Kuenenia stuttgartensis | reverse complement strand
GTCGGCATGCTGACCGGCGACCGCCGCGGCGTCGCCATGGCGGTCGCGAGCGAAGTGGGCATCCGCGACGTGGCAGCCGAACTGCTGCCGGCGGACAAGGTGGCTCAACTCGCCGCCGCCCGCGCCGCGGGTGCATGTGTGGCAATGGTCGGCGATGGCGTCAACGATGCCCCGGCCCTCGCGGCGGCCGACGTCGGCATGGCTCTCGGCAGCGGCACCGACATCGCCGCGGCGGCGGCCGACGTGGCGCTGTTGCGCGGGGGCTTGATGGCGGTCCCGACCGCGTTGGCGTTGGCGCGCGCGACCATGCGCACCATCCGCCGCAACCTGCTGTGGGCCTCGGTCTACAACCTCTGCGGGCTGCCGATCGCCGCTGGTGCGCTGGCGGGCTTCGGCATCGTGCTGTCACCGGTGTATGCCAGCGCCGCGATGTCGCTGTCCAGCGTGTCGGTCGTGCTGAGTTCCCTCTGGCTGCGGCGGTTCAAGGCCTTGCCGCGCTCCGCTTGACGGCCGTGGCGCTGCTCGCGCCGGTTCGGGTCGCGCTGGCATCGGCCATCGCGGCCCATCGCACGGTCGGTTCGCTGCCGCGATCCCAAATAGCAATCGGTCTGCGTGGCGACGCGCGCGCCCGTTCCTCCTACTGTGTCGGCCGATGAAGATCGGACGCAACGACCCCTGCCCCTGCGGCTCCGGCAAGAAGTACAAGAAGTGCTGCGCCCTGGTGGTGGCGGCTCCTTCGGTTCCGCCGGTGGCGGAGCCGGCACCTGCTGACGACGTCGCCCCCGCCCCCGCGCCGGCCGTGCAGCGCGGCGGTCGCAACTGGGTGCCGTTGCAGCACCAGGACGAGAACCTGCGGCCGAACCGCTTCGGTCGCAAGAAGCCGTTCTAGGCTGCCGCACAGCGCGGCCAGCGTTCGCATCGCGCCGGAACCGCGACTGCCGTCGCCGTCTTGCATTCCGCGGGAACGTGCCTTGAGGCGGCTGCCGGAGGGCCCACACTGCGGCCCCTCGCGACCTTCGCGAGCGACCCGTTTCCGCAACCCTCGCTGACCATTTTCCAGACCAAGGCCTACGCGGCCGCCAGTGCCACGGCCAAACTCGCATCCACCCGGATCCCGCGCCGCGATCCCACCGCGCGCGACGTGCAGATCGAGATCCTGTTCTGCGGCATCTGCCACTCCGACCTGCACTCGGTGCGCAACGAGTGGAGCAGCGTGATGCCGACCACCTACCCGATCGTGCCGGGCCACGAGATCGTCGGGCGCGTGACCAAGGTCGGTGCCGCGGTGAGCAAGCACCGGGTCGGCGACCTCGTCGCGGTGGGCTGCCTCGTCGATGCCGACCGCACCTGCCCGCAGTGCAAACGCGACCACGAGAACTTCTGCGCCAACGGGGTGTTCACCTTCAACGCCCCGGACGCGCATCTCGGTGGCGTCACCTACGGCGGCTACTCGCAGAGCATCGTCGTCGACGAGCACTTCGTGCTGCGCGTGCCGAAGAACCTCGATCCGGCCGGTGCTGCACCGCTGCTGTGTGCCGGCATCACCACCTGGTCGCCACTGCGCCACTGGGGCGTCGGCAAGGGCAAGAAGGTCGGCATCATCGGCCTCGGCGGGCTCGGCCACATGGGCGTGAAGTTCGCGCACGCGCTCGGCGCGCACACGGTCGTCTTCACGACCTCGGCCAACAAGCGCGACGATGCGCGGCGTCTGGGCGCCGACGAGGTGGTCGTCTCGCGCAACGCCGACGAGATGCTGCGGCACGTCGGCAGCTTCGACTTCCTGCTCGATGCGGTCAGCGCGGACCACGACATCAATGCCTACCTGAACCTGCTGACCAACGACGGCACGATGGTGCTGGTCGGGGCGCCGGAGAAGCCGCTGAACGTGTCCGCGTTCAGCTTGTTGATGGGGCGCCGCACCCTTGCCGGGTCGATCATCGGCGGCATCGCCGAGACGCAGGAGATGCTCGACTTCTGCGGCCAGCACGGCATCACCGCCGATGTCGAGGTGATCCCGATCCAGAAGGTCAACGAAGCCTACGAACGCGTGCTGCGTTCGGACGTGAAGTACCGCTTCTGCATCGACATGGCGTCGCTGCAGGCCGAGGGCAGCTGACGGCGGTTCGCCTGCGTCGCTCTGCTGGCGCGGGGCGCTCGGCGCGACGTCGGTTCGCCTGCATCTTCTGCGGCCTGCCTGACGAAGAGCCTGCCACATGACCGCGCAGCCGTTCACGCTGCTGTTCGACAGCGAGTGCCCCTTCTGCAAGCTCGAGGTCGATTGGCTGAAGCGACGCGATCGCCGCAATCTGCTGGCGACGATCGACATCGCCGCGGCGGACTTCGATCCGGCGCGCTTCGGTCTCAGCAAGCAGCGGGTGCATGCGCGGCTGCACGGCATCGCCGCGGATGGCACGCTGGTCGAGGGCATGGCCGCGGTGCGGGCCGCGTGGCGCGCGGTCGGGCTCGGTTGGCTGATGGCACCGACCGGCTGGCCGATCCTGCGTTGGGGTTTCGACCTCGGCTACCTGGTGTTCGCGCGCTACCGCGTGCCGCTCGGCCGGTTGTTCGGGCGCCGCTGTGATGGCGATCGCTGTTCGGTGGAGTGAGGCGGCGCGGATCGCGCAGCTTTACCGGCGGCCGCAGCTCCGGCAGCATGGCGGACCGCTTCCGGGTGCCCGGACGCGATCCCTAGCCAACTGCCGACTACCGGCCGGCCGACCGTGCCGTCCGCTGCTGCCCAAGGAACCCCCGTGACGCGTTCGCTGACTGGTATCAAGCCCACCGGAACCATCCACGTCGGGAACTACCTGGGCGCCATGCGTCCGGCCCTCGAACTGGTGGAGCGCCACGACAGCTCGCTGTACTTCATCGCCGACTACCACGCGCTGACGACGGTGCAGGACAAGCGGGTGCTGCACAGCACCATCCACGACATCGCGGCGGCGTGGTTGGCCGCGGGCCTCGATCCCGAGCGCACGCTGCTGTACCGCCAATCGGCGATGCTCGAAGTGTTCGAGCTGACCTGGTTGTTCGCGTGCCTCGTCGCGACCGGGCAGCTCGAGCGCGGCCATTCCTACAAGGATGCGCTGGCGAAGGGACTCGCACCCAACGCGGGCATCTTCAACTACCCGCTGCTGATGGCGGCCGACATCATCCTGTACGACACCGACGTCGTGCCGGTCGGCCGCGACCAGCGCCAGCACCTCGAGATCGCGCGCGACGTGGCGATCCGCTGCAACCACGTGTTCGGCGCCGATGTACTGCGGGTTCCGGAGGGCGTGATCCAGGACGACGTGCTGGTGCCCGGCACCGATGGCCAGAAGATGTCGAAGAGCCACGGCAACATCATCCCGCTGTTCGGTACGGCCAAGGATCTGAAGAAGGCCGTGATGGGGATCGTCACGGCGTCGGAGCCGCTGGAAGCGCCCAAGCAGGCCGAGGGCACCACGATCTTCACGCTGTACCAGCAGATCGTCGGCAAGGACAAGGCCAGCGGGCTCGCCGCGAAGCTGGCGGCCGGCGGCTATGGCTGGGGCCACGCCAAGCAGGATCTGGTGCAGGCGCTCGAGGACACGCTCGGCCCGATGCGGGAGCGCTACCAGCGGCTGCGCGCCGACGAAGCGGGCCTCGATCGGGTGCTCGCGGCGGGCGCCGAGCGGGCGCGTCCGATCGCGCGCACGACGATGGAGCGCGTGCGCGACGCCATCGGCATCGCCGTGCGCACCTGACACCGCGCGGTCAGCGCTGCAGGCGCCGCTCGGCCCGGGCCACCAGTTCGGCGTCGGCCAGCGGACTCGCCGCCAGTGCGGCGATGCGTTGCCGCGCTGCGGCGTCGGGCTCCGGCAGGAACGCGCAAGCGTCCGCCGCGGTCTCGTCTTCGCAGTCCCACAGCGCTTCCCGCAGCACGGCCTGCGCCAGCGGCAGCTGCGGCATCGCCGCCAGCGCATGCACGGCCCGGCGCCGGGCCTGGCTGTAGCTCGCTTCGCGCGCGACTTCGGCCAGCAGCGGCGCCGAACGCGGGTCGCCGAGCCGGCCCAGGGCGTCGAGTTCGCTGATCACGTCGAAGCCGCCGTCGTCCGATTGCCGCGCCGCGACGAACGCCTCGAGGGCGGCGCGGTCGGCGCTGGTCGCGTGCTCCTGGAACAGGCAGCCGGCGACGTGCGTGAAGTAGCCGCCGCGGCCGTGGTAGCTGCGCGCCAGGGCCAGGGCCGTCGGCGGCGGCAGGTGCTGCACGTAGTCGGCGAGGCAGGCGCGGCGCATGCGGGCATCGCCGGGCAAGCGGCGGCGCGGGTCGGCGAACACGTCCTCGCGCGCGAAGTGGGCCTCGGCCAACGGCAGCAAGCGTTCGTCGCCGAGCATGCCGAGCGCGCGCGCGGCCAGCCGCACGCGTTCGTAGACGAGGTCGTCGGTGACGACGGCCGCGAGGTGGCTGCGGGTCGCTTCGTCGCCGCGCGCACACAGTTCGCCGAGCAGGCGATCGCGCCGCGTCGAGCGCGGACCGCGCGCGAGTTCGAGCAGTTCGCCGAGCGGCAACGCCGCCAGCGCCGACGGCGCGCGCGGCCGCACCTCCGCGTGCGTCGAGTCGGCGCGCTCGAGTTCGAGCTGCAGCCACACCGCCGCGGCCCGCGCCGGCAACTGCACGCGCGTGGCCCAGCCGTAACCCCACAAGCAGGCCGTGATGCCGGCGACCACGGCATCGCCGGTGTCCTGGTCGGCGAGCACGGCGAGTGCCGGCCGGTGGCCCATCCGCCAGGCGGCGGCGAGCGCTTCGTGGCCCAGTTGCGGCTCGCTCGCGTCGCGCAGGCCCGCCAGCAGCGGCGGCAGCGGCAGGGCGAGGTCGACCACCAGTTCGCCGTAGTAGCGGCCGCGCGCTTCGAGTTGCGGGTCGAGGCGGGGATCGTGCAGCAGGCACTGCAGCAGGTCGTCGTGCGCGGCCGGACCGGCCTGCAAGGCAGCCAGGAAGCCGTCGCCACGGCCGCGCTGCAGCAGTCCGAGCCGGGTCGTCGAGGGCTCGATCGCGGGAGGATCCGCTGTCACGCCGGCGACGCTACGGCGCTCCACGCCACGTTCCAGCGCCGAGTGCCACAGCGCCGACGGACGAACCCTGCGCCTGCGCCCTTCAGCCGAGTCGGCGCCCGCACATGCCCCGGTGGCCGCGCTGCGGAGGGGACTCGGTGCTGTGGCGATCTAGAAGGAACCGGTCGTGTCGGGCTGCGATTGGACTCAACCAGCAAGTTGATCGATTCGGAGTTCGGCATGCGTAGTG
>CAMAUH010000324.1 GCA_945861365.1 Candidatus Kuenenia stuttgartensis | reverse complement strand
GTCGCCACCAGGAACGCCGCGACGAGCAGCCAGTACAGCCCCAGCCACCAGAACTCCGCCGTGCGCCGCACCGCGCGATCCCACAGCAGCACCAGGGTCGCGAACGCGCTGGCGACGTGCAGGTAGAGCAGCACCATGGCGGTGAAGAGAACCGGCGGGAACTCGAGGGGCAACCAGCCGAGGCCGTACGCGGCGGCGAGCGCCAGGTAGACACCTGGCCCGAGCGCCCACGCGAGCAGCACGTGCCACGACGGCGACAGCGTGCGCACCGGCGCGATGGCAGCCGCGTCGACCATACGCTCACCGCCCCGCGCGCTTCTTGGCGCGCGACAGTGCCCCGAGCATGCCATCGGTCGGCTCGCTCGGCGGCACGGCCTTCGACTCCACCACCGCGGCCGGTGCGGCGGGCTCGCGCTGCGCCACCACGGTCACCGCGGCCGCGCCGCCGCCGTCGACCACGGGCGCGGCCAGCGGCCGACGCCGCCGCAACCACCCCGGCACCGGCACCGTCACCTGCCAACGCCGCAGCGCGATCTCGAGCAGCAGCAGCAACACCAGCGCGATCGCCAGCGGCGGCCCCAGCTCGAACGCCCCGGTGCTGCGCCGCGCCCCGGCGACCAGTTCGTCGATGCCGGCACCGAAGCTGCCGCCAGTCGCGCGGGCCAGCGAGCGCAGCGTGCGTTCGCCGGCGCGCGCATCGAACGCGGGCGCCCATTCCGGCGAGTACGGCAGGCACAAGGGCGGCATGCGCACCGTCTCCCCACCGACCTGCACGGCGGCGCGGTGCACGCCGATGCCGCGCAGCGGCGCGCGCACGACCAGCCGGCCGGGTTCGACGCGTTCGAACACCAGGTCCTCGGTGGTGCCATCGGGCCGCGACAACACGCCGCGCACGGTGTCGAGGCGCGCCGCGTCGCTGCCATCGACCTCGAGCGAATAGACGCCGACCGCGCCCTCGCGATGGCCGTCGACGAACAGGCCCGGCGTCTGCCCGCCGCACAACCAGCGCAGCAGCGTGCCGAAGCAATCGCCGTAGCGCTCCCAGCTGGCGAGCCCGCCGCTGAGCGGCCCGTCCGCTTCGCCGAGGAACGCCGCGGCGCGGCCGAGCCCGACCTGCCAGTGCGCCAGCAGCGGCGCCTGCTGGTCGTCGATCGTGACGAGGCCGACCTCGGCGCGCGGCCGCGGCCACGCCAGCGAGTAGCCGCCGACCTGCGGGAACGGCGTCGGCATGTCGCCGAGCAGCGCCAGTTCGGGGCGGCTGGCGACCGCCGTCGGTTCCTCCACCATCGACGAACGGGCCACCTGGATCGTCTCCTGCGCGAACACGCGCGGCAGGTCGGTGGCGTCGGCGACGAACTGGCAGCGGCCGTTGCCGAGCTTGGCGATCTCCTGCAGCAAAGCGCCATCGCTGTCGGTCTCAGCACCGAGGCCGATCACCGACACCGTGACGCCGGCCTGCACCAGTGCGGGCACGAACGTCAGGTAGTCGTCGGGCTCCTCGCTGTCGGAAGCATCGGCGAACAGCACGATGTGCTTGTTCTGCTGCGGCGCGCCAGCCAGTTCCTCGGCGGCCGCGTGCAGCGCCGTGCCGACGTAGATGCCGCCGCCGCTCGACTCGATGCTGCGCGCGAGCGCCGCCAGTTCGGCGCGATCGTCGACCGGCTGCAGCGGCGCCACGACGTGTGCGGCGGTATCGACCGCCAGCAGCGCCAGCGAATCGATCGGCGACAGCAACTCGATCGCGGTGGCAGCGCCCTTGTCGGCGAGCTGCATCTTCGTCTCGCCGCCGGCATCGGCCTGCATCGACCCCGAGCGATCGAGCGCGATCACCATCGCGAGGCCGAAGCGCCGCTGCTGCTCGCGGATCTCCATCGTCACCGGCAGCACTTCCTCGAGCGTGCTCTTGTGGTAGCCGCCGATGCCGAAGCTCGCCTTGCCACCGGTCATCAAGAGGCCGGTGCCGAGGTCGCGCACCGAACGCGAAAGCGCCGTCATCGCGCCGACCGGCAGTTCGTTGGCGGCGACGTCTTCGAGCACCACGGCGCGGAACGGATCGAGCCCGGCGAGGGTCAGCGGGGCCACGTTCGGCGCGCTGACGACGACATCGTGCCCGGCCGCGCGCAGCGAACGCGTCAAGCGGTCCTCGCGACCGCCGGGGGTCACGCACAGCACGCGCGGCGGTGCCGCAGCGCGCACGACCGCCAGCCCGCGATCGTTCTGCGGCCGCGCATCGCCAGCGCGCGCGATCTCGACGGCGACCTCGTGCTGGCCCGCCGTCGGCAGCGCGTGGCGGAACTGCAGCACCGAGCGCCCCGCGGGCAGTTCGGCATCGCCCTGCCGCACGACCTCGCCGTCGACGACGAGCCGCCAGTGCGTGCTGCCGGCCTGTTCGGCGATGACCACCGCCGCGGCCGCGAACGGTTCACCGACGCCGACCTGGCCCGGCACCGACACGTCGGCGACGGCGACGTCCGCGCCGGGCGCGCGCGCCAGCAACTGCGTGTCGACGCGCAGCCCCGCGCGCCGCGCCGCGCGCGCGACCGCGTCGAGGTCGGCGCCGGTGTGGTTGCCGTCGCTTAGCACCAGCAGCGAGCCCTGCCGGCCCGGCGGCACCAACGCGAGCCCCGCCGCCACCGCGGCCGCGAGGTCGCTGCCATCCGGATCGACCGGCCGCGCCGTCTCCGGCCACACCAGCGGCGCCTGCGGCACCGCGGTCACCACCGGGCTGCTGCCGAACGCCACCACGCCGAGGCGATCGCCGGGCAACTGCACCTTCTCGATCGCGGTCGCGATCTCGCGGGCCTTCGTCGCACTGTCGTCCGGCATCGACCGCGAACGATCGACGACCAGCACGATGTCGCGGCCATCGGCCTGCCCCGGCCAGGTCGGCTCGGCGAGCAGCAGTGCGACCAGCAGCAGCGCGCCCCACCGCAGGCAACCGAGCAGCGGCCGCGGCCACAGCGCCGTGCGCAGCAGCAACGCCGCGAACGGCAGCAACAGCAGCGCTTCGGGATGCACGAACCGGATCACGCGCCCCTCCGCTGCAGCAGCCACCAATCGGCGAGCACGCAGGCGAGCAGCAGCAACGCCAGCACGCGGCGTTCCCACGCGGTGTCGCGCACGACGAGGTCGCGGTCGCTGCCCGGGTCGCGCACGCCGCGGCGCTGCACGGTCTGCAGGCCGCGCAGGTCGCTCTCGTCGGCATCGAGGAAGCGCGCGGCGAAACGCGCGAGCAGCCGGTCGTCGGCACCGAGCAGCCGGTGCACGCCGGGCTGCTCGAGCACGAACGCGACCGCCGCCTCGGGCCCCGCCGGACGCCGCGAACCATCGGGCGCGACCAACACCAGCGCCGCCGGCGCGCCCTCGCGCAGTTCGCGTTCGGCCTGGCTGCGGCGATAGCGCGCTTCGCCACCGAGCGGCACCTGCACCGCTTCGGCGCCCGGCACCGCGAGCCGCGCCTGCGCGGCGAGGTTGCTCCACAGCACCGGCCAATCCGGCGCGCGCACGAGGTTGCCGGTCGCAGCATCGATCGCGAGCCACAGCCGCTGGCCGACGTCGAGCGGCTCCTCGCTGGCCAGCGTGCGCGCGCCCGCCGCGATCAGCACGCGGCCCGGCAACTCGCTCGGCGCTGCGACCCACACGACGCCCTGCAGCGCCACGTCCTGCAGCCACGGATGCGCGCGGTCGACGACGAACGGCCCCTTCCAAGGCAGCGCCTCGGCGTCCGGTGCTCGCACCGGCAGCACCACTTCGAGTTGCCCCGCAGCGACCACGCCGGGCCGTTCACGCAACAGCAACTGGGCGGCGCGCGAGTCGCCTTCGGCGCGCACGCCGGGCAGTGCTGCCAGCAAGCGGTCGATCGCCAGCGCCCGCGAACGCTCCGGCGGCAACTGGTCGCACAGGCCGACCACGCGCTCGGGTTCGGGCAGCAGCCACGCGACGTCGTCGAGCGGCTGGGCATCGGCGGCGAGCTGCACGCGCAGCACGTCGACGCCGGCCGGCAGCGGCACCGCGACCGTGGCCAGCCCGTCGCGGAACTCGACGCGCTGCGCATGCAGTTGGCGCTCGCCATCGAACAGCGTCAACGTCGTGGTCGCTTGCGCCCCGAACGCGGCCACCTGCGCGCGCAGTTCCTCGCCAAGGCCATCGCTGCGCGGCGAACGGCCCGCCGTCAGCAGCGCACAGTTGGGTGCGGCCACGCCGACCGCGAGCAGCGACACGTCGTCGTTGCCGACCGGCAGCGGCGCGTCGGTGACGAACACCACTTCGCCGTCGGCGCCGGCGAGTTCGCGGGCGAGGTCGAGCGACGGCGTGAAGTCGTGCCGCACCTGCCGCGGCTGCCAGCCCTGCAGCGCCGGCACCAGATCGGCCGCCCGCGCGCGCGGACCGAGCAGCAGCGCTGGCCGCGGACCGGTGCGCAGCACCGTGACGAAATCGGCGCTGCCGAGTTCGCCGACGCGCTCGCGCGTGCGCAGCAGGGCGCGGTCGAGGTTGCCGCTGGCCACCATCGAAGCCGAGTCGTCGAGCACGAACACGACGTGGCGACTGCCGCGCCCGCCGAACGACAACCCGCCGAGCCACAGCGCCAGCAGCACCGCCGCCAGCAGCTCGAGCCACAGCGATGCCGTGCGCAACAGCCGCGTGCGCGTGCGACCGGCCCCGGCGATCAGCGTCTGCGTCGGGAACAGGAACAACCCGGCGACCGCGCGTTCGGGCAAGCGCGTGCGGAACAGGTGCAGCCACAGCACCGCCGGCACGGCGAGCAGCGCCAGCAAGCCGAGCGGGGCGGTGAACGTCATGCGGGCTCCACCACGCCGGCCGGCAGCAGATGGCTCGCACACATCGTCGCCAGCGTGTCGGCCGTCAGCAGCACGTGCACGCCACCCCCGGCGGTGACCATCGCACGCAGCCCTTCGCACAGGCGCTGCAACCGATCGCGGTAGGCCGCGACGGTACGGGCATCGAGCAGCAGTTCGGCGCGCGCGTCGCGTTCGCAGTCGACCAGCGACAAGGCACTGCCGACCGTCGGCGCCAGTTCCCACGGATCGAGCAGCTGCAGGCACAGCATGCGCGTGCAGCCGCCGAGCAGCGTGTGCACGAGCGGGGCCGGATCCTCCGGCCACAGGCCGTCGGTGATCAGCACGCGCGCCCCGGAACGGCGCAGCGGCACCGTCGGCGGCAGCGGCGGTGCGGCCGGCGCCGCGCACTGCAGCGCCGCGGCGGCGACCTCGCCACCGCCGAGCAGCAGCACGCGCGCGGCGGCCCCTTCCTGCTGCGACC
>CAMAUH010000323.1 GCA_945861365.1 Candidatus Kuenenia stuttgartensis | reverse complement strand
CGGCGACGTTCGGGTGCCGCAGCTGCTGGCCGAGTTCGCCTTCCGCGAACAGGCGCGCCTGCGCCTTCTCGTCGTCGAGCAGTTCCTGGCGCAGGAACTTCACCGCGACCTCGGTGCCGGTCGGCAGCGCGCGGTACGGCTGCAGCAGGCGCGCGCGATAGACCTGGCCCGACGAACCACGGCCGAGCTCCTGCAGCAGCTCGAGGCGATCCGCCAACGCCTGCGTGGCGAGCGCGTGCGCCGGCGGGTTCGGTGGTGGGGTGGCGTTCTCGGCCGCGGACATCCGGCCTTTGTAGCGATCGGCTCGCGACCTTCCATCGCGGCTCCGCTGCGCGGTTGCGCCGCCTGCGTAGCTCTGCGACTCTTCGCGCCGCCCTGCCGGGCCCCTGCCGCATGCCGATCCGACTCCACAACTCGCTGACCCGATCCCTGGCCGAACTGCAACCCCGCACGCCCGGCCAGGTGACGATGTACCACTGCGGGCCGACGGTCTACAGCTCGCCGCACATCGGCAACTTCCGCAGCTTCCTGTTCGCCGACGTGCTGCGCCGCTTCGTCGAGGACCAGGGCTACCGCGTCACCCAGGTCATGAACGTCACCGACGTCGGCCACCTGACGCTCGACGACATCGAGGGCGGCGAGGACAAGATGGAGGCCGCGTCGCGCAAGACCGGCAAGACGGCGTGGGACATCGCCAAGCAGTACGAAGCCGAGTTCCACGACTGCCAGCACAAGCTGCACGTGCGGCTGCCGCACCACATGCCGCGCGCGACGGACTTCATCGCGCAGATGGGGTCGATCATCGACGACCTGCTGCAGAAGGGCGTCGCCTACCAGGCGAACGGCAACGTCTACTTCGAGGTCGCCCGTTTCCCCGGCTACGGCAAGCTGTCCGGCAAGGTGCTCGACGAACTGGAGTCGGGCGCGCGCGTCGCCGTCAACGACGAGAAGAAGGACCCGCGCGACTTCGCGCTGTGGAAGACCGACCAGAAGCACCAGATGCAGTGGGATGCGCCGTTCCGCGGCGGCGCGCGCGGGTTCCCCGGCTGGCACATCGAGTGCTCGGCGATGTCGATGCACTACCTCGGCCCGCAGATCGACATCCACACCGGGGGCGAGGACAACATGTTCCCGCACCACGAATGCGAGATCGCGCAGACCGAGGCGCACACCGGCAAGCAGTTCGTCGGCATCTGGATGCACGCCCGGCACCTGCTGGTCGACGGCACCAAGATGTCGAAGAGTCTCGGCAACTTCTTCACCGTCGCCGACATCCTGGGCAAGGGCTACAGCGGGCTCGAGCTGCGCTACGCGCTGATCCGCGTGCAGTACCGGCAGGCGCTGAACTTCACGCTGCAGGGCCTCGACGAAGCGCGCGCGGCGATCGGTCGCGTGCAGCAGGGCCGGCAGCGGCTGGTGCGGTTCCGCGACGGACTCGAGCGTGCGGGCAGCGACGATCTGGCGACGGCGGTGGCGGCGGCGAACGAAGCGTTCACTGCGGCAATGAGCGAGGACCTCAACGTCAGCGAAGCGCTGGCCGCGCTGTCCGGCCTCGTCAACGCGGGCAACCGCGCGCAGCCGAGTGCGGTCGGCGCGAAGTCGGCGCTGGCGGCGTTCGCGCGCTTCGAGGACGTGCTCGGGTGCTTCGGGCCCGAACCCAAGGCCGATGCGACCGGTGATGCGCCGGCAGAACTGGTGGCGCTGTTGCCGCAGCGCACCGCTGCGAAGAAGGCCAAGGACTTCGCGACCGCCGACCGCATCCGCGACCAGATCGCGGCGGCCGGCTGGAAGATCGTCGATGCGCCGAGCGGCTCGCGGCTCGAGAAGGCCTGAGGCGCTCAGCAGTGCGGCGGATCAGACCGGCTTCGTGCGCATCGACAGGCGCGCGCGCTTGCTCTCGTTCCACGACGCGAGGCCGCCTTCGTACTCGATGACGTTGGTGAAGCCATCGTCGACCAGCAGGCGCGCCGCCTTCGAAGACGCATCGTTGGCGCCGCCGCTGCCGTAGAGCACCACCTTGCGCGTCTTGCTGCCGGCGGCCTTGTCGGCGACGGACTGGGCGAAGCCGACCGTGTCGAGCGGCACGTTGCGGGCTCCCGGGATGTGGTCCTTCGCGAACTCCTCCTTGGTGAGGACGTCGACGAGCAGGAAGCCTTCGGTTCCCTTGCGCAGACTCTGGAGCTTCTCGGTGCTGATGGTCTTCTTCATGGTTTGCAGCGACGGTAGGTGCGTTGCAGGCGCCAGCAGCCGAACAAGCGCGCGGATTGCGAATCTAATGTTCCTGGCCCGTGTCCTCGTCGCGCGCGCACGCGCGCGCACGATCGCGGTCGACCGTTCCGCCTGGTGCGAACACGCGTGGAAGAAGATGGCCGCCGACGCCGTCCAGTTGGCGAATGGAGCCTGATCCAGCCAGTGCCGGGCCGAACCGGGCGTTCGGCGATGGCGACGACCTGACGGTGGGGCGGCGCCGGCGCTAAGGCGGGAGCCGACGCGCGAGGAACGGGGACGCCAGCGCGCCGTCGTCGTAGCATGCGCCCTTCCCGCATGACTCCGTTCCTCCGCAGCACCGTCCTGTTCGTCCTGGCCTTCGCACCGATCGCTTGCCGTGGCAACGATGCGCCGTCCGCACCGTCGCCGAAGACCGAGACTGCCACCGCAGCGCCGGCACCGGAGGCTGTTCCCGCACCGTCGGCGCCCGTCGCCGCCGAACCCGCCATGACCAAGCCCGCTTCCGCCACCACCTACAACAAGCTGACGCCGATCGAGGAACGCGTGCTCGTGCACAAGGGCACCGAGCGCGCCTTCACGGGTGAGTACACCGACACCGACACCGCGGGCACCTACGTGTGCCGCCGCTGCAACGCCGCGCTCTACAAGAGCGACAGCAAGTTCCACAGCGGCTGCGGCTGGCCGGCTTTCGACGACGAGGTCGCCGGCGCCGTCGAACGCATCCTCGATGCCGACGGCATGCGCATCGAGATCGTCTGCACCAACTGCAAGGGCCACCTCGGCCACGTGTTCGAGGGCGAACGCATGACGCAGAAGAACGTGCGCCACTGCGTCAACTCGGTGTCGCTGAAGTTCGTGCCGGCAGGCAAGCCGCTGCCTGCGCCGATCGTGTTGCCGACCGGCGGCAAGTAGGCCGACGCGGTGAGCTCAGCGGCCGCTGAGCACGTCGAGGCGCAGCGGCTCGATGCGCGCCAGCCTGCCCTTCAGCTCGGTCAGACGATCCCGCGCCACCTGCAGGTCGATGCGCAGCAGTTCGGAACTGGCGGCGGCGCGCGCGGCGGTCGCGCGCTTGCCCGCGAGCTCCACTTCTTCGGTCTCGAGACGCTTCTGCTCCTCGGCCAGCGCTTGCAGCCGCACCTCCGTGCGCAGCAGCAGCAGCTCGGTGGTGGGCAGTTGCTCCAGCGCGAACGACGCGGTGCGCAGGAACTCGTCGAGCGTGCGCGTGGCGTCGTCGGCGGCCGCTTGCACGTGGGCGAGTTGCTGCTGCACGTTCCCCAGCAGGCCCTGCAGGTCCTGCAACTGCGCGCGGATGGCGACGAGGCGCTCGGGGTCCTTCGCCTGGTTGGCGATTGCCAGCGATGCGGAGGCTTCGTCGAGGCGGGCGCGGACCTCGGCGGCCTTGCTCTGCAGGGCCAGGGATTCGTCGAGGCGCTGACGTCGGCGCTCCTCGAGCTCGGCGCGCTGCTTGCTCTGTTCGTCCTGCTGCTTGCGCAGCCGGTCGCGCACGCGGCTCTCGACCGCCCACACGAGCCGCGCCTCGGCGATCTGCGCATCGAGGGCCTGGCGTTGCTGCTGCAGCGCCGTTGCGCGGGCGGCCAGGTCGGGGCCGGGTGGCTGGCCGTTCAGCCGCTCCGAGGCTTCTTCCCAGCGCTGTTGCTCTTCCTGGATCTGCTCGCGCAGCAGGCGGCGCGGCCGCTCCTCGAGCACCGCGCGCAGTTCGCTGTCCACGAACACCGCCAGCTGGTCGTGCAGCGCCCGCAGCTGTTCGGGGGTCGGCGGCGTCGACGTCGTGACCTTCACGCTGCATTCCACGATGCCGACCGGTTTCGGGTTCAGGTCGTTGGTCACTTTCAGCCACGCCGCTCCATCCTGGACGGCGATCACCTCGATCTTCGCGACCTGGCTCAAGGTCTCGCATTGCATCGGTTGCTTCAGCAAGGCGCCGATCACCGCACACATCGGTTCGAGTCGTGCCGGTTCGACATCGAGCCACAGGCTCATCGTCAGTTCGGTTTCGAACCGCTGGGCCGGGGCGCTGGCGAGCAGGCCAGCGATGGCGAGCGTGAGGGGGATGGCGCGAAGGGTCATCGGTGGGTCTCCGGAGCGGGAACGGGTTGGCGATGGCGGAGTGCGTCGGCGCGCACGGCCGCGAGTTCGAAGCGGTTCGTGTGGGCGCGGGTTGCGTCGGCAGCGCGGCTGCGGCGCGTCGCGGCAGCCAGCTGCTGCTGTGTGGCGCTTCGCTGCAGCACGTCGAGCTGCGCTCGCAGCACCCGAAGTTCGGTCGCCACATCGAGCGGTGGCGACGCCGGTGCGTCCGGCAGCGTGGGCGCGGAACGGAACAGCAGCGGCAGCCCGAGTGCGGTCACCAACGCGGTCGCGACCAGCAGCGTGCGCGCCGTGCGTCGCCGCGCGTGGCTGTGCAACGACGCCAACGTGATCGGCTGGCCGGCGGGAACGGGTCGTGCGGCATCGGTGGCGGCGAGGCGCGCCATGAGTTCGTCGTCTTGCACGTTCACGCGTCCTCCCGCAGGCCGAGGTCCTGGCGCAGGCGCGAGCGGGCGCGCGACAGCCGCGCATCGACCGCCGCGCGCGAACAGCCGAGCAGCGTCGCGATGTCGGCGATGTCGCGCTGTTCGAGGTAGCGCAGCACCAGCACTTCGCGGTCGGCGTGCGGCAGCTGCTGCATCGCCAGCAGCGTCGCATCGAGCGGCTCGTTGCCGTCGCTTGCCGGGCTCGCGACGTCCGGCAACAGCCAGCCGAACAAACGCCGGTGCAGCGCCGTGCGCCGCGCGTGGCTCTGCGCCGTCGTGATCGCGATGCGGGCGAGCCACGTCGACAGCTGCGCGTCGCCGCGGAACGACGCGCGCGCTCGCCAGGCTTTCAGCAGCACGTCCTGCAGCACGTCGTCGAGATCGTGGCCGGAACCGCGCCACGCCAGCAGCCGATGCAGCAGTCGTCGAAGGCGCGGGGCCTCGGCACACAGGGCCGCCTCGGTCAAGCCGCCAGTCGTCGGCGCCTCGGCGCGCGGCAGGTCTTCGGCAGTGAGCAGGGC
>CAMAUH010000322.1 GCA_945861365.1 Candidatus Kuenenia stuttgartensis | reverse complement strand
AGGATAGGTCGCCGCAACACCGTTCCACTCCAGGGGGGCATTGCTGCAGTTCGTGGCGCTGAGCGAATCACCCACCGCCACGGGCAAGCTGAACATGCGCGACCAGACGTCCCCGGTGCCGTTCTCGACTTGGAAGCCGATCGTCGTGCCATCGAGTTGGTCGTTGTGCACCACGGCGGCGAAGCCGGGGGTCGTGGCGCCGGTCGCCGCAACCAGATCGGGGCTCTGCAGCGGCTTGCCGCGGTAGCCGACGCGCGTCGCGTACACAGCGGGCGAGGTCGTGCTCGAGCGCCAGACGATCGCCCAGTGCGAACGAGTCGCGCCATCGTGCGCGATGCCCGTCGCCTCGAGCAGGCGGAACGCGTTCGTCGCCAGCGTCTCGGCCGGGTAGTTGCCGGTCGCACTGGGGCTCGCGCCGCCGTGCGCCCAATCGAGGCGTTCGCAGCACACCGCAGTGCCGAGCCGATCGAGGTTCTTGCCGATGCTCGGGCTGGCGGTGCTGAAGGCGACGGTGAAACGGCCGTTGCGGCCATCGACGACCGGCCCGAGCTGGTGCGTGGTGCCGAGGCTGCTGGTCCACGCGTTCGCGCTGACGACGCCGGCGTTGCTGACCAGGCGGCCAACCAGATCCCAGTCGTCGCCGGCGATGCTGTTGTCGTAGCGCTGGCAGGCGACGAACCACGAGAACGTGCCGCCTTCGCCGCTGCGGTTGACGCTCGGTCGCTCGACGTCGAGCGAGGCGCCCGACTCGATGCTGAACGGGGTGCCCCAGCTACCGAGCGCAGTGGTCGTGTTGAACAGCATGCCCATCACGCGGCTGTTCGCGGTGTTCACGAACGGCGTCGTGCCCAGTTCCTGCTGGAACACGACCAGCACTTGCGTGCCGCTGCCGCCGTCGACGATGCCGCCGACGCTGGGCCGCCACTCGTGCGTGCCGAGCGGCATCAGGTGCGGGATCGAGGTCGCGACCGGGGCACCGACGCCGCCGGCGAGGAAGGTCGCCGCGCGCAGTTGCATCAACTGCGAGGACGTCACCAGGTTCTGGTAGACGACGACCCAACGATTGGTGGCAGCCACGTAGGCGAGGCGCGCGTTGTCCGCCGAGGCGCTGGCGCTCACATCCGAGTACTGCAGTGAGTTGCTCAGCAGCGAGAACACCCCGACCCGAACCTCGATGTCCGAGTCCGTGGCCGAGAAGTGACGCGTGTAGGCGAAGGCGGTCCCGTACGACGTACTGTTCGTTTCGCACGCAGCGTCGATCTCGCCGAGCTGCGTCACGGTGCCGATCGTGTGGACGACCTGCGTGCTGAGCAGCGGGTCGACGACCAGCGGGAAGTCCGCGCGCGCGAGCTCCGCCGCCGGCAGGCGCAGCGTGATCGTGTTGTCGACGCAGCTCGTCGTCATCACGAAGCGATCGCCATCGGCGTCCACCGCGACCGCCGCGCCGTAGCTGAGGATCGACGCGCCGTTCGCGTCGCGGAACACCAGCGCGCCGACCTGCTCTTCGACCGCAGGCGTCCACAGCGACGCGGTGACCGCGCCGCGGATCACCAGATCGCCAGCCGCCGCCGGACGGTGCGCCAGCGTGAACGTCTGCTCGAGGCCGTTCGGCAGCACGTCGTAGGCCTCCACCACCGCACCGTGCGCGTACTCGACGCGCAGGTCCGTGTGCGTCATCGCCGGCGCGCGGCCGTTCAGCAGTTCCTGCGCGCCGACGCGCACCGACGTCGTGCGCCACGCGAACGGCTGGTTGTGCGGATAGTCGCGGCCCAGCTGCGGCACGAACGTCATGCCGCCGTCGAAGCGCGCCTTGTAGTCGCGGCCAGCCGCCCACGTGCCATACGGCTGCTCACCGGGCTCGGTGGCGTGCGAGTGCACGGGGATGCAAGCAGCCTGGGCGGCGACCGGCGGCTGCAGGTGGCCGTCAGCGGCAACGGAAACCGGGGCCTGGGCGACGGCGATGCCGGCAAGGGCCACGACGGACGACAACGACGGAAGGCGGTTCATGGGTGTTCGCCACCGTCAGCCGGAGCCGTGCCCGGCTGTGGCAACCACCGCGCGATTTTCCGCGCGCTTGCGTCAGGCCGCTTGCGCGGCGTAGGTCAGCCAACCCGCGGCGGCCAGCGGCAGCGACGTCAGCACCGTGGCCAGCACGGTCCAACGCGCCGGATGCGCCTTCGCCCCACCGAGCAGCAACAGCGGCAGCGGCGCTGCCATGGCACAGCCGGCAGCCGACCACGGCAGGTCCGCGAGATGCGCACCCGCCAGCACGAACAGGCCATGCGCGACGCCGAGCCAGGTGCCATCGGCGGCGGTCATCGCGAAGCCGCGCCGCCACACGACGGTGCCCGCCGCAGCGCCGACCGCGGCGGCGACCGCACCACACAGCTGGCCGAGCAGGGCGCTGGTGGCGAGCGTCAGCAAGCCGGCATCGAGCGACAACATCGTCGAGAACACCACCGCCGAACCGATCGTCGCCGGCGCGTTCGCGAGCGCGCGGCGGCACGCCAGCACCGTCAGTGCCACCGCGAAGCCGCCGACGCCGACGTGCAGCAGCACGGTGTTGGCGTCCCAGCGCTGCGCCAGCTTCAGCAGCAGCAACCACACCGCTGCCGACGCCACCAACACGCCGACCCCGGTCGCGAGGCGCTTCGTCAACAGCCGCAGGTGTTCCAGCGATGACGCGACTGCCGCCGCCGCGATGCCCCACAGCAGCCATTGCGTGCCGTTCGGCGCCGCCCACAGCTCGTGCGGCAACGCCGGCCATTCGCGCTTCAGCAGCCCGAACGCGACGAACAACCCGATCGCCATCGCCAGCGGCAACAGCCGTGCGCCAGCCAGCGACACCAGCAGCAGCGCCGCCGCGATCGGCGGCAGCGCGCCCTTCAGTACGACGATCGGATCCACGCGGTCACTTCTTCGGCTGGATCATCTCGAGGTCGACCATCAACGTGACCTCGTCGCCGAGCGCGTTCTTGTCGACGCCGTAGGTCATGCCGTACTCGGAGCGCTTGATGGTGAACGTCGTCGTGAAGCCGACGCGCTTGCCATAGAACTCGCCCTCGCCGGCCTTCTCGACGTGCAGCGTGATCGGGTGGCTCTTGCCAGCCATCGCCAGGTCGCCGGTCACGTCGAAGCCATCGCCCTTCTTGGCGATCTTGGTGCTCTTGAAGGCGATCTCGGGGTTCTCCTTGCTGTTGAAGAAGTCGTTGTTCTTCAGGTGGTCGTCGCGCTTCTTGTCGTTGGTGTCGACGCTGTCGACCGGGATCGTCAGCTGCACGCTGCCGGCTTCCGGCTTGGTCGGGTCGAGCGTGATGCTGCCGTTGACGACGTCGAAGCTGCCCTTGAACCAGGCCGCGTTGGCGTGCTTCACCTTGAACACCACGCTGCTGTGGCCGGCATCGACGGTCCAGTCGTGCTCACCGGCCGCAACGCCGGTGCTCGGCGCGGTCGGAATGGCGAACAGGGCGAACGAAAGCGGCAGGATGAGGAGGCTCTTCATGTGTGTGCGGGAAAGGAAGTGGTCCGTACGAAGGCGCCGCTATCGCACGAGGATCCACTCGAAACAAGGTCAGGGTAGCTCCGCCGCCGGATCTTCACCGTTGCCGTCGGCGGCGTAGTCACCGAGCTGGAACACCAGGTCGCGGTAGTTGCGGATGTCGAGCACGGCCAGCGACTGCACGGCGCGCAAGGCCCGCAGGTCGCGCTGCACCGCCGAACCCTGGCGGAACACCGCGGCCAACGAACCCGCCACCGCGTCGCGAGGGTCCAGGCCCGGCGCCAGCGCATTGCACGCAGCGACGACCGCGCGTGCGCCAGCGCGATCCTGCTGCCACGCCACATGCAGGGCAGCGGCGGTCGCGCGGTCGGCGGGGCGGCCCTGCCGCTGCAACCACCGATCGACGGGGTGCACGACGAACAGCCCGCACAGCGCGTTCCAGCCGCGGCGCAGGCCGCCGAGCCGCAGGCCTTCGCTGGCCAGCCCCGGCAGCACTTCCTCGATCCAGCGGCCGGCCGCCCACAGCGTGCGCACCTGTTCCCGATCCGCGAGCCACGCACAGGTCACCGCCAGCTCTCCGGCCGCACGATCCTCGTCGTTGGCGGCCGGCATCGCGGGCAGGCCCGCCAGCGCGGCATGCAATGCGGTGACCTGCGCGCGCGCGTTCGCCGCGGCATCGCGCAGTTCAGCCGCCGCGCGTTCGCGCAGGTGCAGGAAGCGCACGTCGCGTTCGACCTCGGACTCGCCGACGAACGGCTCGCCCGTGCTCCAACCCGGCGGCGCGCCGGCGTAGACCGGGTCGAGCGCCAGCCGCAGCCGCATCGCTGCGAGCAGGCCCGGCGCCTTCATGCGGTGGATCTTGCGCATCGCCACCGCGAACGGCGCCTGCCCGATCTCCCGCCGCTGCATCGCCAGTTCGGGATCGATGACCTCACGCACGATCTGGCGCACGCGCGCGACCACCCAGCCGAGGCCACGCAGCAGCCGCCACGCCAGCAGCAGCGGCACCAGCAGCACGCGGCCGCGCGACAACCGCCGCCGGTAGAAGAGCAGCGGATTGAACGAGCGGTCGTGCTTGGGCAGATGGTGCACCGGCCGCGTGCCGAAGATCTCGCGCACCATCGTGCGGCGATCGATGCGCACGACCTCGAGCACTTCGGCGCCGAACAGCGATTCGAGATGGCGATCGCGTTCCGGGTCGCCGCCGAGGAAGTCCTGCGCTGTGAACTCGGTGGTCGGATAGCCGACGGCGCGCGGCACGGCGCCCGGATCGGCCGCTGTGCGGCCGCCGCGCGGATCGCGCCGCCGCCGCAGCCAGTCCTGCATCGTCGCCAACGTCGCCGGCGATGCCGCGTCGCGTTCGGCCAGCGACACGCAGAAGCGGTTGTAGCCGGTGATCCGCTTGGCGGCCTCCACCGCGATGCTCTCGGTGATGAACCGGAACCACAGGAACGGCCCGGAGAACAACGTGCCGTCGTCGAGCTTGAGCTTGCGCAGCCGCTTCCGTTCCCGCGCGTCGTTGCCGAGGAAGTGCTGGCGCAGGTTCTGCAGCGACGCGTTGGCGATCAGCTGCTCGGTGGTCTGCACGTCGCTGGCATGCAGCGGCGCCCCGTCGAGGTAGTGCAGGTACAGCAACGCGGTGCGGTTGGCCTCGAGGCGCACCACGGCCGGTGTGTCGGCATCCGCCGCCGGCACGCCGGTGCGCACGCTGGCCAGTTGCGCGCGCAGCGCCCGTTCGCAGTGCGTGGCCGCCGTTCCGGCGCCGAACACGCGGCGCGCCAGGAAGGCG
>CAMAUH010000321.1 GCA_945861365.1 Candidatus Kuenenia stuttgartensis | reverse complement strand
CTGTTCGTCGACGAGATCCACCGGTTCAACAAGGCGCAGCAGGACGCGTTCCTGCCGCACGTCGAACGCGGTGACCTGGTGCTGGTCGGCGCGACGACCGAGAACCCTTCGTTCGCGGTGACCGGTGCCTTGCTGTCGCGCTGCCGCGTGGTGCCGCTGCAGCCGCTGCCGGAAGCGGCGGTGGCGCGCATCGTGCGGGTGGCGCTCACCGATGCCGAACGGGGCCTCGGCGTGCGGCGGTTGACGATCGACGACGCGGCGCTCGCGCGCGTGGTGGCGCTGGCGGGCGGCGATGCGCGGCGTGCGCTCGGCTGCATCGAGGCGTGTGCGGCGACCTGCGTCGACGGCGACGCGATCACGGCGGCGAGCATCGTCGAGGCGTTCCAGCATCGCGCGCTGGCGCACGACAAGGATGGCGACCAGCACTTCGACCTGCTGTCGGCGTTGCACAAAAGCCTGCGCAACTCGGATGTGCAGGCGGCGGTGTACTGGCTCGCGCGCGCGCTGGAAGCCGGCGCCGATCCGGTGCACGCGGCGCGGCGGTTGGTCGCGGTCGCCGCGGAAGATGTCGGGCTCGCCGACCCGATGGCGCTGCAGGTCGCGGTCTCGGCGCTGCACGCGTTGCAGTTCCTCGGCTTGCCGGAAGGGCGGCTGCCACTGACCGAAGCGGTCGTCTACCTGGCGGCAGCACCGAAGAGCAACGCGGTGATCCGTGCGATCACGGCCGCCAGCGAGGCGGTGCGCGCCGGCGCCCAGCATCCGGTGCCGCTGCATCTGCGCAACGCGGCGACGGCGCTCGGCAAGGACCTCGGCCACGGGCAGGGCTACGTCTACGCGCACGACACCGCGGCCGGTGTCGCCGCGATGGAGTGCCTGCCGCCGGAGCTGCGCGGGGCGGTGTTCTTCACGCCGGGCGAGCGCGGCTTCGAGCAGAAGGTCGCCGAACGCATGGCCGCGAACGATCGCTTGCGGCGCGGCACGAAGGGCTGAGCCGTGGGCGGCGAAGTGCTGTTCGGCGTCGCTGGCTGGTCGTACGACGACTGGAAGGACGTCGTCTACCCGCGCGGCTGCAAGGACACGCTGCGCGCGGTCGCACAGCGCGTGGGGCTGATCGAGATCAACAGCACGTTCTATGGCCTGCCGTCGGCGAAGAACTGCCGCTCGTGGGCCGAGCGCACCGCGGATCTCGGCACGCGCTTCACCGCGAAGCTGCCGCAGGAGTTCACGCACGCGCGGCGGTTCGACGACGCGTTGGTCGCGCGCACGATCGAAGGCTTCGTGCCGCTGCAGGAATCGGGACGGTTGCTCGGCCTGCTGGCGCAGTTCAACCATGAGCTGCCGTGCACCACGTCGTCGATCGACCACGTGGCGCGGCTGGCGAATGCGTTCGCGGGCGCCGGACGCCTGTTCGTCGAACTGCGGCACGCGTCGTGGAACGCGGCGGCCGGCCTGCAGGCGATGCAGCGCATGGGCGTCGGCGTGCTCGAACTCGACTATCCCGGCATGGTCGGCGGCTTCTCGCGCGATGTGACCGGCGTGCGAGCGCCGGGGGACTTCGCGTACTTCCGGCTGCACGGCCGCAACCGCGCGTGGTTCCGCAAGGGAGCGGGCCGCAACGAGGTCTACGACTGGCGCTACTCGGCCGACGAGGTCGAGCAGCTCGGCGCGCGCATCGAACGAATCCGCGCGCAGGCTGCGGCGACGCTGGTGGTCGCCAACAACCACTTCCACGGCAGCGCCGTGAAGGTCATCGACGACTTGCTGGCCTGGTATCGCGAGCGCGCGGCCGGCAGCTGAGCTCGTTCACTCGCGGATCGCGCCCATCACGTCGGCGACCAGCTCGCCGACCATCTTGGCCGACAGGTCGAAGCGCACGTCGAGCGCCGCGAACAGTTCGGGCAGCGGCTTGCTGCCGCCGAGCGCCAGGGCCCGGCGGTAGTTCGCCAGCGCCGCGCGCGGATCGCGCCGGTAGCGCTGCCAGACCTGCAGCGCCGCCAGCTGCGCGATGCCGTACTCGATGTAGTAGAAGGCGTGCGTGAACAGGTGGCTCTGCGCGATCCACTGCATCGCCAGCGCGTCGTCGAGGCCGCTCCAGTCGATGGCGCCGCCGAAGCGGCGGCGGATGTCGAGCCAGGCGACGCGACGTTCTTCGTGGCTGTGGCGCGGTTGCGCGTAGACCCAGTGCTGGAACGCGTCGATCGACGCGATCCAGGTCAGCGTGCGCAGCACGTGCTCGAGGTGCTTCTTGCGCGTGCGGCTGGCGTCGGCGGGCGAGTAGACCGTGCCGATGTGCTCGAGGCCGAGCAGTTCCATCGACATGCTCGCCGTCTCGGCGATCTCGATGGGGTAGTCGCGCAGTTGCAGCAGGTCGTGGTGCCGGCACAGCAGCGAGTGGATCGCGTGGCCGGACTCGTGCATCAGCGTCTGCACGTCGCCGTGCAGGCCGACGCCGTTGGCGAAGATGAACGGCACGCGTTCGTCCTCGAGCTGGTACTGGTAGCCGCCCGGCGCCTTGCCCTTGCGGCTCATCAGGTCGAGCAGCCCGCGGCTGCGCAGCGCCAGCAGCCAGTCGGCGAACTCCGGTTCGACCGCGTGCAGCAGGCGGCGGCACAGTTCGATCAGTTCGTCCTCGCTGGCGAACGGCCGCAGCGCCGCGCGCCCTTCGGTGTCGACCTCGAGGTCCCACGGGCGCAGTTGCGGGATGCCCAGGCGCTTGGCGCGGTCGGCATCGAGGCTGCGCACCGCCGGCACCACGTGCTCGGCGATGGCGTCGTGCAGCTGGCGGCACGTCTG
Organism: Candidatus Kuenenia stuttgartensis; assembly: GCA_945861365.1. Classification (GTDB taxonomy): domain Bacteria; phylum Planctomycetota; class UBA1135; order UBA1135; family UBA2386; genus UBA2386. The sequence goes on along the minus strand of CAMAUH010000321.1, from coordinate 2,521 downwards.
TGCGTCGTAGTCGTAGCGGCCGAGATCCTGGAAGCGGAACGGCGTGTAGGTCGTGAACCCGGCGTTGCGGCCGATCTGCGTGCGTAGCGCGATCAGGCGATCGAACAGCGCTTCGGCTTTGGGCCAGATCGTGCGCCGCGCCGCCAGTGCTGCCCGGTAGGCGGCTTCGCGCTGGGCGCGGTCCTGGCTCTCGAAGAACGGCGCGACCTGCTGCAGCGTCAGCGTCTTGCCGCCGAACTCGACCGTGACCCCGGCGACCAGGGCCTGCTGCTGGGTCTGCAGGTCGGCTTCTTCGCGTTGCAGTTCGGTGTTCTCGGCGCGAAACAGGGCGACCTGCGTGCGGCGCTTGCGCAGCACGACGTCGTACTCCGGGCCCAGCTGGGCCAGCGCCGGCGTGGCGAGCAGCCGACGATCGAGTTCGTCGGAGCGCACCTTCACGCGCGGCATCACCTCGTTCTCCATCGCCAGGTAGGCGGCCTTCGCCGCGGCGTCGTCGGTTCGGCGCGTCATCGCCACGTAGCGGTGAGCCTGCTCGGCTGCGATCCTTGCCTGCAGCTCGCTCTCGTCGCGCAGCCATCGCCGCAGGTCGTCGGCATCGTCCAGGCGGCGGTGGAGCAGGTCGTCGAACAGGGGCTCGAGCTGGGCCGGCGAGCCGGCGTCGAGGCCGGCTGGCGCGAAGTGCCAAGTCGGCGATGGGAAGGGCTCTGCGGTGGAACTCATGGGGCCGACTGGCCGCGGGCTGGCCCGGGCGCCGCGGGACGGTAGGCAAGCGCGCCGAACCGAGGAAGCCTGTTCTGCGCTGGGGGCGCCCTTGGTGACCGCGAGGTGTCTCGCGATCGCGACAAGACTGCCGGTTCGGCCACCCCGGGGACCCGGGGTACCCTTCTGGCAACGCGGTTTCCCGTCCGCTTCCGGCTGGCACGAGCATTGCGCAGCGCGGTGCCCTCGCACTCCCCATGAACCTTCAGCCCTTCTCGTTGGTGGCTCTTTCCCTTCTGTCGGTCGGTTGCGGTCGCCAAGGCGGCAGCAGCTCGTCGAACGTGCAGCCTGCTCCGGCGCGTCTGGTGTCGATCCTGGTCGAGGTCTACGACCCGGTCACCAACTTCGTCTGGGAGGGCGTATCGGTCCGGATCGTGGAAGCGGACCAGGAGTGGTACGGGGGCACCTTCGCGAGCCCCTACCAGGACTGGTTCCTGACCGATGTGAACGGCCGCGTGCTGTTCGACGAGGACCTGTTGGCCGGGGCGCGGGTCGGGTTCCTCGAGGACGACAATGGCCGCGCGGTGCTGGGGCCGGCGGCCAACGAGGACGAGGCGACGGTCCTCTTGGAGATCGATGCCGTCGGGTTCACGCCGGTCTTCGTGCAGGTGCCGTTGCAGTGGAACACCCCCGACGTGTTCGTGCAGGTGCCGTTCAACTGATCGGTCCGGTCGGGGCACTCCGCGTCAAGCTTGCCGAGTCCAGGGGTCGATGAGCGCGAAAGTCGCCCGATAAGGAACCCTTGGACACAATCCTGCTGGTCAACGACTCCACGACTCTCACGAAAGTCCTCTCGACGCACTTCCAGAAGGCGGGCTATCGCGTGATCGCGGTGTCGACCGTCATGGATGCCTACGAGGCCTTCATCCGCAGCGAGGTAGACCTGATCCTGACGGACTATGTCCTGAGGGACAAAGACGGCATCGAGGTCATCCGGACCTTCCGCTGCAAGAAGGCCCAGCGCGCCCTGCCCATCGTGGTGTTCACGGCGATGGAGGACTCGGAGACGGCGAGGCTCTGCAAGGAAGCGGGGGCCAATGCCGTGCTGTCGAAGGCCGGCGGCACCACGCACCTGTTGTCTTCGATCGAGAAGCTGATCGACGAGTACAAGGCGCAGCAGCCCACGAGTTCCCTGGACCAGGACCTCGGTCGCTGCATCGTCAAGGCGACCAGCGACGTGTTCCGCACGATGATGAACCTGCGCGTCACGGCGGGAGTCGTCACGTGCGAGAAGGCGCAGATCCGCCGCGCCGAGGTCATCGGCAGCATCGGCGTGGCCGGGTTCCTCAGCGGTTCGATCTCGTTGTTCCTGCCGAAGGGCCTCGCGAGGCAAGCGGTGGCCGCGATGCTGATGCTGGATTCGGCGGAAGGCCTCGGCGACACGGATCTCGTCGACGCGATCGGCGAACTGACCAACATGGTCGGCGGCAACATCAAGACCGAGCTCTTCCAGAAGGCGCCGCTGTTCGACATCTCGGTGCCGAGCGTCTACATCGGCGATGACCTGCACCGCCGCACCGTCAGCGACGACCTGTGCTTCCTGGCGCCGTTCAAGATCGGCGACTTCGAGTTCGCGGTCGAGTTCCTGATGGTCACGAAGAAGGATGGCGGCACCGGCGTGCAGAAGTCGCTGGTCGCCGGCATGCAGAAGACGTGATCGGGCAGGTCGCCTTCGGCACACTGCAGCCGTGAGCCGCGACGCCTCGATCGATCCCGTCCTGCACCGCGGTCGCCGCCAGCGTCTGCTGGATGCGCTGGGTGA
>CAMAUH010000320.1 GCA_945861365.1 Candidatus Kuenenia stuttgartensis | reverse complement strand
ATCCACACAGCCGGCGGATGCTCGGTGACGCGCAGCAACTGCACCTGGCGCAGCAGCAGCTCACGCGCGGTGCTGGCTGGCGCAGCCTCCTCGCGACAGGCCCGCAGGATGCCGACGGCTTGCTCCCGCTCCCAGGTGCGCTTCGCCGGCGCTTCCGCAGCCATCGCCTCCGCCGGCGGCAGCACGAACGCGAGGATGGGGGCCTTGTGCGTCTTCGCCTGCGCCAATGCCGTCTGCCAGGCAGCGGCGAGCGCGTCAGGCGGTGCTGCATGACCAACGGCTTGTTGCGCAGCAGCAGCGACGGCCAGCGCCAACAGCGACACGAGAGAATGGGCAGTGCGCATCAGGGACTCCTGGCAGCGTCTATCGGCGTGCGCGTTCGCGGTAACCGGCACCGACGCCGCGCCGTCTCGGGATGAGCCGGACAACGCTCAGCGCGGCAGCCGGTTCAGCTCGTTCGTCGCCGCGGCATCGCCGGGTCGCAGCGCGAGCGCCTTCTGCAGGAGCGGCTTCGCCTCGCCACCGCGCCCCGCCCGCACCAGCACGCGCCCGAGGTTCAGCAACGGTCCGAAGTAGTCCGGCTCCAGCTCCAGCGCGCGCCGGTAGTGCCGTTCGGCGACATCGAGCCGATCGAGCGCGAAATTCGCGGTCGCGACGTTGTTGTGCGCGATCGGCGAGTTCGGCATCGCCGCCAGCGCGCGCTCGAAGTGCGCCAGCGCCGCCGCGTGTTCACCGCGCCGCGCGATCAGGCTGCCGAGCTGCAGGCTGGCGAGACCGTTGCCGGCATCGCGTTCGAGCACGCGCCGGTACTCGACGGTCGCGTCATCGAGCCGACCGCGCGTTTCCGCCAACAGCGCCGCTTCGAGCCACACGTCGACCTGCTGCGGCGCCAGCTCGCGCGCCCGCGCGATCGCCATCGCCGCACTGTCGTGCTTGCCGAGTTCGCGCTCGATGCGGCCCTTGCGCAGCCACACGTTCCACGCCTCGGGCACCTTCTCGAGCTCGCGATCGACGATGCCGCGATCGAGCGGCAACCGCGACTGCCCCGGCGCCAGCGACACCGACAGCGTCAGCGTCGCCATCTCGTCGGCCGAGGCCTGGCCGAAGCGCACGCGCTGCGGCGGGCGGTTGGGGTTGTCGGGGTTCTGCTCGCTGTTGTCGAAGTGGTACTCGAACGCGATGCGCGTGCCGGCGGGCAGCTCGATCGGTTGGCGACAGACGTAGTCGTCCTGCCAGTCGAAGTCCCAGCGCTCGATCGCGAACAGCACGCGTTCGGCGCCGTTCGGCGGCGTCGCGGTGGCGCGCATCGTGCGGCAGATGCGATGCGCGTGCGGATACAGCGCGTGCAACGTCACCGGCACCGGCAGCACCAGGTGGTCGCGCTGCACGTGGTCGCGTTCACCCGCCGCGATGTCGATGCGGTCGTCGAACATGGCGATGCCGACGAACGTCGTCGTCGTGGCCACGTCGGTGAACCACAGGCCGATCTCGGCCTGCACGGTCTCCGCCTTGCCGGTCGGCACGACGTGCAGCTGCAGCACGAAGTCGCAGCCCGGCAGCAGGCGCCACGCGGTGCCAGCCGCCGCGCGCTGCACGCTCTTGCCCGGCGTCCAGCCGAGGAAGTGGCCATCGGGCGGCACGGCGCCGCCCAGCGTCATGCTGGCGAAGCCCGGCTCCGGATCGGCTTCGTCGAGCCGCCGCGACGTGCGCGCGCCATCGACACCGAGCACGGCGTGGTGCACGGCGCGGTTGCCCGGCCGGATCTCCACCGCATCGACGTAGCGCAGGCGCTCGACCGGGATCGGGATCACGAAGTTGCGCACGAGGTCGGGACCGCTCGCCGGCACCGGCAGCGCGATCGGCATGCGCACGACGAGGTCGGGTTCGCCGAGCTGCCAACCGCTCGCGAACGTCGGCGGCGCGGGTTCCTGCGCCGCGTCGCCGCGCGGTGCGCCGCTGTCGACCCAGCGCTGCAGCAGTTCGATCTCGGCGGTGGTCAGCCGGCGATCGCCGCGGAACTCGCCGTGCGTGATCGGCCACGGCGGCATCAGGCGCTGCTGCGTGACCTCGACGAGCTGCGCGCGCTTCTTGAAGACGTCGTCGTAGGTAAGCAGCGGAAACGGCGCCGGCTGGCCGGGGCGGTGGCAGTTGGCGCAGGCGCGATGGATCAGCGGCGCGATGTCGTTCGCGTAGGTGGGTGCAGCTGGCGTCTGCGCGAGAGTCGCCGTCGCGAACACGATGCTGGCGGCCAACCCGCGCGCACAGGTCGGGACCAGCGCACGCACCGCGCAGCCGGAGGTTCGCGGAGCAGCCGCTGGGAACACCATGCTCACCATGGTGGCAGCCAAAGGCCTCGCAAGCCACCCACGCCACATGCCCGATCCCGCATCGGGAACGCGGTCGCCTGCTCCGATCGCGCATGCGGACCACGCGGGAAGGACGAAGCGCGAGGCTTCTCCCCGCCTCGCCGCTATCCTGCTCGCCCTTCTGAACGGAACCGACCCAGTGACCGACCTGCACAGCCATCTGAGCACCCGCCTGCTCGCCGCCACCACCGAGCTCGGCATCGAAAGCACCGCCGCCGAACCGCTGCTTCGCCTCGATCCGCCGAAGAACCGCGACCACGGCGACGTCGCGCTCGGCGCGTTCCAGCTGGCGAAGCTCGCCGGCAAGGCGCCGCCGGCCCTCGCCGCCGAACTCGCGGCGAAGATCACGCCCGACGACGTCGTCGAGGCGGCGGTCGCGGCCGGCCCGTTCGTCAACTTCAAGTTCCGCCGCAGTGCGCTCGCGCGCGCCGTGCTGACCGCGATCGCGCGCAACGAAGCGCCGTACGGCAAGGCCACCGGCAACGGCGACGTCGTCTGCATCGACTTCAGCTCGCCCAACATCGCGAAGCCGTTCCACATCGGCCACATGCGCAGCACGGTGCTCGGCAACGCCCTGTGCCGCATCCATCGCCATCTGGGTGCGACCGTGCACGGCATCAACCACCTCGGCGACTGGGGCATGCCGTTCGCCAAGATGATGACGGCCTACATGCGCTGGGGGAACGAGACCGAACTGCACCGCTCGCCGATGCGCTACATGTTCGACCTCTACAAGCGCTACGGGCAGGAGGTGAAGCAGAACCCCGCCCTCGACGACGAGGCGGCGAAGCACTTCCAGGCGCTCGAGAGCGGCGCCGACAACGTCGAACGGCGCATGTGGCGGCTGCTGCGCGACGAATCGCTGAAGGCGTTCCAGGGCCCGTACACGCGGCTCGGCGTCACGTTCGACCACGTCACCGGCGAATCGTTCTTCGAGGACAAGATGGAGGCCGCGATGCAGCGCGTCACGGCGTCCGGCGTGCTCGAGGACAGCGACGGTGCGCAGGTCGTGTGGCTGAAGGAACTCGGCATCAAGGAGCCGTGCCTGCTGCGCAAGAGCGACGGCACGACGCTGTACCACACACGCGACCTCGCCGCGGCGTTCTACCGCGAGACGACGTTCCACCCGACGCGCATCCTCTACGTGGTCGGCGCCGAGCAGAAGCTGCACTTCGACCAGCTGAAGGGCGTGCTGACGAAGATGAAGGAGCCGATCGCCAAAGCGGTCGAGCACGTGCCGTTCGGCCTCGTGCTGAGCAAGACCGAGGACGGCAAGTGGGAGAAGTTCGCGTCGCGCAGCGGCAACGCGGTGTTCCTCGACGAGATCCTCGACGAAGCGGTCAACAAGGTGCGCTCGATCATCCGCGAGAAGAACCCGGACCTGCCGAACGCCGACGAGGTCGCCGAGCAGATCGGCACCAGCGCGATCGTGTTCAACGACCTGAAGAACTCGCGCATCAAGGACGTGAAGTTCGACTGGGAGTCGATGCTCAACTTCGACGGCGAAACCGGCCCGTACGTGCAGTTCGCGTGCGCGCGCCTGAGCTCGATCCTGCGCAAGGTCGAGGTGCCGGTGCCGAGCGTCGACGCGATCGACTGGTCGCTGCTCGCCGACGCGGAACGCGTGCTGCTGACGATGATGGACTTCGGCACCGCGGTGCAGCGCGCGGCGGAACAGAGCGAGCCGAGCCACGTGACGGGCCACGTCATCGCGCTCGCCGGCGAGATCCACAGCTACCTGCGCGACCACTACGTGGTGGGTGCGGAACCGAAGGTGCGCGATGCGCGGCTGGTGCTGGTGGATGCCGCGCGGCGGTTGCTGGTGACGGGGTTGGGGTTGCTCGGGATTCCGGCTCCGGAGCGGATGTAGCTCAGGGGCGGGCCGCGCAGAGGCTCTTGCTGACTACCGCCTGCCTTCTGGCAGCACGACCGTCGCCTCGGCGCTCTCACGATCCGTCGGCATGCTGACCGGCGCACTCCACGGCGCGCCATCCACCCACGACCGGAACTCCACCGGCAGCTGCGGCGCCGGGTCCAGCACGAGCTCGTCCTCGACCAGCGGGGCGAGCATGCGGACCTGCGGCCACGTGACGCCATCGCAACGCAGCAGCACTCGTTCCCCGCGCGCGGTGGTTCCATCCGGTCGCTGCAGGCGCACGCGCAGACTTCGCGGTAGCCACTGCAGCCGCCACGGCTCGTTCGCGCCCGCGCGGACCTCGAAGCCCGCGTCGAGCAGCGTAGGAACGATCTGCACCCGCCCACCGATGCGGAACGCGAGGCGATAGCTGCCCGGCAGCAGATCCGCGCCCGTGAAGGAGCCGTCCGCAGCGACCGGCAGCACAGCCATGCACCGCAGATCGCCCGGCGCCGTGACGCGCCAGCACTCGATCGCGAGCGATGGCGACAGCGCGACGGCAGCGCGCACCGTGCCGCGCACCGCAGCGAACGGAATGGACGCGACATCGAACCGCAGGTTCGTCACCGCCGCGGCGCGCACCTCCACCGCCTGGGCAGCAAGCGTGTGCACGCCGACGCCGTACCACGCGAGTTCGATCGTGTGCGCACCGACCGGCAGGCTCGGCACCGTGAACGTCCCATCGGAGGCGACCGCGATCGCCTGGGCTCCCGCGCGCTGCAGGCGCGGGATCTCGATGCGCACCGTGTCGTGGCCACGACCACGCAGTTCGACGTGCCCTTCGATGCGCCCGAACGCGGCCATCTCCACACGAAGCTCCGCACCACGCAGCCGCTGCGGCAGCTCGCGGACGATGTGGACGGGACCCTCGTCCTGCCGCAGCCACAGGGCACAGCCTTCGAGATCGGCATCCGCCAATAGCGCTGCGCGTCCCGCCGCGTCCGTGACAGCCGTGGCGACGCTCTCGGCAGCACTGCCGGACATCCATACGCGATCGCCGTTCTGGGGGTCGTAGACCAGCGAACTCGGCACCGACGTCGTCGCGCCGAACTCGCGGACGAG
>CAMAUH010000319.1 GCA_945861365.1 Candidatus Kuenenia stuttgartensis | reverse complement strand
GAAACGGCCACCGGCATGTAGGCGACGTCGCTCTGCTGGGTGTTGACGACCGACACCGCGAACTGGCTGCCGACCAGGGGGTCGAGCACCAGCGGATAGGTCGCGGCATCGACGAACGCGTCCGGCAGCACGAACTCGAGCGCGCCCCCGGCGAGCCGCACGACACCATCACAACGGCGACCCGCAGCATCGACACCGACCACGGTGTCGATGCGCACGCCGCCGATCTCCGGCCACGTGAAGTCGACGGCTCCGGCGCCACGCTGGGCCGGCGTCAACTCGCTGGCCCAGTCGCAGCGCACGACGAGGTCGCCGTCGCCGCCGAGTGGCGCAGCGAACACGAACGACTGCTTCAGGCCGCGTGGCGTGACGTCGTAGGTCTCGGTGCAGGCACCACGCTCATAGGACACGCGCAGGTCCTGCATGTGCGGCACCACCGGCATCGCCTCGTGCAGCAGGTTGTTGCCGCGGCGGATCGTGCGGGTCGACAAGTGCAGCGGCAGGTTGTGCGGCGCGCGCTCGCCGAGCATCGGCGTGTAGTCGACACCTTGGGCGGACAGGATCGCCTTGTAGGCCAGGGAGACGGCGCGGAAGCCGCCTTGGCCGTCGGGTGCAAGACCGACCGCTTGTTGCAGCGACTGCATCGGGGCGTCGATGCGCACCGCATCTGATGCAGGTTCATGCTGGCTGGTGAGGATGGTGGCGAGCCCCAACAGGGGGGCCACCGAGAAGAAGTGACGAAGCGTGTTCATGGTGGAATCTCCGGTTTGGGGTTCTCAGTTCTCGATCCCGATCTGCACTGCGCTGGACATCTCCAACCCCAGCGTGCAAGCCGAGCCGAGGCTCACGTACTGCAACAGGAACTGCATGCCGCCCGAGCCTGCGGGCGTCGGCAAGCCGAGCGTGACATCGCCGCGGGCGTTGGTGGTCTGGGCCCACACCACGCCGGTGAACGCGTTCGGGATCAGTGCGCACGGGCCGCACACGTAGTCGTTGCGTTCGAAGCCGAGGATGCCCCACACGGGGGCGCTGATCGGGCCGTTGCGCAGGCGCACGACGAAGTTCGGGTTCGGGTTGATCGCGCAAGAGCCGATGGCCTCGCCGCCGCTGCCACAGCCACCGCCGAGCTGCGTGTAGGCGCCGTGCTTGGCACGCCAGCGCCAGAACAGCACGTCGCCGACGTTGGTGATGTCCTGCACCCACATCACGCCGGCATCGCGCGCGCCGAACGAACCGCCGCTGAACTTGGCAGCGATGGCGGTGGCGAACTCGCTGTCTGCGGTGATGCCGAGCGAATAGCTGCCTTCACAGACCAGGCAGCCGAACGGGTCGACCGACTGCACGAAGGTGTCGAAGATCCCCGGCGTCGTCTCGTCGTTCCAACCGACCAGCGCCGAGTAGCCGAGCCACGCGACCGAGGGTCCGTACTCGTTGTCGTTGTTGTCCTGCGCGATCGGCTGGATGGTGCCGACGGCGAGGGAGCCGGCGTCGAAACGCACCGGGCGCGCCAGCACGTCGTAGTCGGTGCCGCCTTCGTTGCGCGCGAACGCGAGCACCCAGTGGATGCCATCGCCATCGACGGCAGGAACCCGGCACTCCAGGACCTCGGTGACCAGCGCCGTGGCGACGGTGGCGAAGCCCACGCCGCGCTCGTAGACGCGACCGTAGATGTCGCCGACCGAACCGGGGTCGCGCGTCCACGTGATCAGCCAGCGGCCGCTCTCGCCACCGCTGCGGCTGATCGACAACTCGGCCAAGGACAGCCCGGTTCCGGCGACGGTCAGCGTCGGCCCCTGGATCGTCGAGAGCCCGGAGTAGGCGATCGTCCGCATCGAGATGCTGCCGGCACTCGCGTCCCGCCACGCAGCGATCGCCACGCCATTGGCGCTGTCGAGCGCTTCCCCGCCGACGACGATGTCCAGCTGGTTGTTGGACCCGGTCGCCACTGCGACTTCCGTGGTGAGAGTGCCCGACGCCGCGCTGACGCCGCGCGTGAACACATCGCCGCCGTAGCTGTAGACGACGGCGAACGTGTTGAGTCCGTTGATGTCGGCGACCTTCGGCCGCACCGCGAGGGTCGCGGCATTGCTCTCGATCACGAGCGTACCGCCGATCAGCAAGCCATCCGTGTCGAGGCGCTGGCCGCGGATGTCGCTGTTGGTGGCCGACAGCGTGCGCTGCCAGACCGCGAGGTAGCAGGCGTTGGACGCATCCCAGGCCAGATCGGGTGCCGTGTCGTCATTGCCGCCGCCGAGCGTGACGCTGGTGCCGAACAGTGGATCGAGCACGATCGGCAGCGCGGCCGCATCGACGAACGCAGCCGGCAGGCGGAACTCGATGCCGTTCGCACCGACCGACATCGAGCCGGCGACCTGCCGACCGGTCGCGTCGAAGCCGAGCACGCTGCCGATGGTGACGCCGCCGAGGCCCGGCAGCGAAAAGGTGACGCCGGCGTCCGTGATCGGCCCCGCCTGCAACTCACTGGTGACCTGACCGCGCACCACCAGATCGCCTCGCCCGGCGGGCAGCGCGTGGAACACGTAGCTCTGCTTCACGCCGTCGTGGCGCACTTCGTAGCTCTCGACCACGTCGCCGCGGCGGTAGGAAACCGTCCGCCCTTCATGCGAACGCGACGGCGAAGGAGCCGCCTGCATCGCACCGCCACGACCGATCGCCGTGGTCGCGAACGCGAGCGGCAGGTCGTGCGGGGCACGCTTGCCCAAGGCAGGCGTGAACGCCATGCCCTGCGGCCCGAACCACGCGTTGTAGTCCCAGCCGACGCCGAGCAATTGCTCGCCATCGACGAGCGACAGGCCGCAGCTCTGCCGGATCGATGCCGGGGATCCGACCATGGGACTCTGGTCGGGACCGACCGGCTCCTGGGCGGTGAGAGATGCTGCGCCGGCCCAAAGGCCCGCGGCGGCGAACAAGACGAGTGAGTGGATTCTGCGCATTGGCTCCTACTTGGTTGCAGGGGCTAGTCGCAGTTCGAGAGCAACCGCACAGCTCGACGCAAATCCGCTCGCGGCGGCCGGGAGACGGCCTCGCGGTGTGCGCCTTGCCCCTTCGCGGCGCCGACCAAGTCCGCAACAGCCTGTGCTGTTGGGCGCGGAACGGTCGACGACATTCGGCGCGCAACCGGGTGCGGTGCGCGGCAAGACGTGGCTATACGTGCCACCAGGAGTGCGCCCCGCCGCCCCCGATCGCCCGCTGCAGCCATGTCCACCGCCGACCCGCGATCCAGCCGACTGGCCACTGCGATCCGTCTGAGCCTCGAGTTCCGGGCGCAGCGGCGCACCGACTTCGCCGAGTTCCTCGCGGAACACGCCGAGTTGCGCGAGCTGCTCGAGCCAATGCTGACGTTCGACGACGAAGCGGATGCGGCGCGCAGCAGCGGCGACCAACCGATCACGCCCACCACCGCCGCGACCGCGATCGAACCTGGCCGAACACTGGGCGGCTATCGCCTCGAACGCGAACTCGGCCGCGGCGGCATGGGCGTCGTGTACGCGGCGTGGCAGCGATCGCTGGATCGCACGGTGGCACTCAAGGTGCTGTCCGCGCCGACGCTGCTGGTCAGCGAGCGCGCGCTATGGCGCTTCCAGCGCGAGGGCAAACTGCTGGCGGCGCTAGACCATCCGGCGATCGTCAAGGTCATCGAGACCGGCGTGCACGGCGGGATCCCGTTCCTGGTGATGGAACTGGTGCACGGGGCCTCGTTGGCGGCGGTGCTGGCCGCGGTGCGCCGCGCCGGCTTGCGCAACGCGACCGGCGACACTCTGCGCGCCGCCGTGCTCGGCGCCGTCGACCACGCCACCGTGACGCCAACCGCGTGGCAGTTGCCCACCGACTACGGATCCGCGATCGCGACGATCGTCGCCGACATCGCCGAGGCTCTACACATCGCCCACCAGGCCGGCGTCGTGCACCGCGACGTCAAGCCGAGCAACATCCTGCTGCGCCAGGATGGCCAGGCGCTGCTCGCCGACTTCGGCGTCGCCCACCAGGCGGGAGCCGTACCGCTGACCGTGACCGGCGACCTGGCCGGCACACCGACCTACATGTCGCCCGAGCAGGTGCGCGGCGCGGAGCCGAGCCCGGCGACGGATGTGTTCTCGCTCGGTGTCGTGTTGTACGAGGCGCTGACCTTGCAGCTGCCGTTCCCGGGCGCCGACACCGCGTCCGTGGTCGATCGCTTGCTGCACCACGAACCGATCGACGTGCGTCGTCTGGCGGCGCAACAGAGTCCCGCGCTGGCGGCAATCGCCCACCATGCCCTCGACAAGTCGCCCAAACGCCGGTACCCGACCGCCGCGGCGTTCGCGGCGGACCTGCGCGCGGCGCTCGCCGGCGAACCGATCGTGGCCCGCCCCACAGGCCGCCTGACCCGCCTGTGGCGTTGGATGCGACGCGAACCGTGGCGTGCTGCCGCGGCCGGGCTCGGCATCGCGACCGTGCTCGGCCTCGGCACCGCCGACCGCGTCGCGGCGCATCATCTGCAGCAGGAGACGTCGCGCACGGTGGCCGCTCTGGCGGAAGTGCAACGGCTGGAGATCGGCGTGCGCATCGACCGCGCGCAGGAGATCGCCAAGACACTGCGGCTGCCGAGGCTGGAGGAGCTGCCGACCCATGAGCGCTGGCTGCGCGAACACGGCGAACCGCTCGCGGCAGAGCTGCCGAACCTCGAGCAGCTGCTGCAGGCCGTGCAGGCCGAGGCGGAGCCATACGATGAAGCCGCTGCCGCCGCCGATCGCGCCAGCCACCCGGACGCTGCGCAGCTGGCGGTGCTGACCGCCGAACTCGCGTGGTACGAGTCCCAAGCGGGAGAACTGTCGCCCGCACGTACCGCACGCGCGGCGGAACTGCGGCAGGCGATGCCGGCCTTGCAGCATCGCACAGCTACCCGGCGCACGTGGCGATTCGCGGACGAGCGCCGCCAGTTCCTGCACGACGAGCTGATGCGCGTGGTGGAACGTCTGCACAAGTTCGTCGATCCACAGTCCGGGGCCTTGGCAAAGGTGCGGCACGCCGCGCAGTTCGCGCCCGAGAACCACCGTCGCTGCCTCGAGGAACCGCGTGAGCTTTGGCACACGATCGCCGCGGACGTCGCCGCCGACCCACGCTTCGGCGGGCTGCACCTGGCTCCGCAAAGCGACCTGGTGCCGCTCGGCAAGAACGAGCAGGGGCTGTGGGAGTTCGTGCACCTGCCGTCAGGAGCACCTGAGAAGCAAGTGCCGCCGCGCGACGCGAACGGCCGCCTGACCGTGACGGCGGAGAGCGGCATCGTGCTGGTGCTGCTGCCGGGCGGCTGGTTCGCGATGGGTGCACAAGCGAACGACCCCGAT
>CAMAUH010000318.1 GCA_945861365.1 Candidatus Kuenenia stuttgartensis | reverse complement strand
TGTGCCGCGCGCCTGCGGCCGCTGCTATCGGGCCATGCCCCGGCGGACCTTGACGGGGATCACCCCACCACCGGCCCGCGGCACCGCACCTTCGGGCTTTCCCTGATCGCGCGAGCCCGCCACAATCCGCCGCGGTCGCCGCTTCTCTCGCGCCCCATCCCGCGCGCTGCCGTCTCCGTCCGAGGCGGCCCTTAAACCCCATGAAGATCACGACCCTGCTGTGGTGCGTTGCCGTCGTCTCCGCGTGCGCCAACGTCCCGACCCCGAATGCCGCCGAAGCCGCCCGCCTCGCGGAAGCGCGCCGCCTGCTGGCGACGGCCCCGCTGCAATCGCTCGACGTCACCGAGGCCCTGCTGGCGGACAATCCGCGCCTGCGTGAAGCGCGGCTGCTGGCGGCCGAGGGCTCCTTGGCCGTCGCCCGCACGCCCGGGGAGCAACGCGCCCACCTGCACCTGCAGGATGCGTCGCGCAACTTCGAGCTGGCGTTGGAAGGCGTCGACGACAACGACTACCCGAGCGCGCTGAAGAGCTGGGCCGAGTGCGAGTACGAGCTCGGCGAGTTCGCCGACGCCAGCACCACCGCGCAACGCGCCGCGAACGCGTTGGCCGCCCCCGGCACCGAGTTCGCCCGCCGCGATGGCGCGGCTGCACTGCTGCTGGCCGGCCGCGCCGACCTGCAGCAGTTCGTGCTGCTGCGCCAGCGCGAACTCGACCGCGGCGAGAAGGACAGCCGCGGCATCGTGGCGCCGAGCCGCAAGGCCAGCGAACTGGCGATGACCGCGGGCGCCCACTTCGTCGCGGCGCGCCCCTACTTCCCCAGCGAATCGACCACCAACGTGGCGCTGATCCACCGCTGGCTCGACCAACCCGGCGAGGCGACGATCGAACTCGAGCGCGGTCTGCGCGAGAGCCCGACCGAGTCGGCGATCCACGACGCCTACATCGCGTGGATGTGCGAGAACAGCCAGTTCGACGCGATGGTCGGCGCCTACTCCCGCTTCGTGCGCGAGAACCCCGCCACGCCGATCCTGCGCTGGCACCAGGGCCGCGCACTGTACGCGCGCGCCGACAAGCTGCGGCAGGACGGCAGCTTCAAGGCCGCGGCAGCGATGTTCGGCAAGGCCGACGCCGCCTTCGGCGAGTACTTGGCGATGGTGCCCGCCCACGCCGCGGCGACCAACCAGTGGCGCGCGCTGTGCAACCTGCAGCACGCGCAGGTCGCGGTCGACATGGGCGACCTGATCACCGCGCAGGACCAGCTGCTGCGCGCCGGCGAGACCAGCCCGGCGGTGACCGCCCACGTCGACGGCGATCCGCTGCTGTTCAGCCGCACCGCGTTCGCGATCCATCGCGCCCTCGCCGATGGCGGCGACGACGCGCTGTCGCGCACGCTGGCGTGGAACGAGCAGCTGCTGCAGCGCTTCCCGGACCGCTTCGGCTTCGTCTACAACAACGCCGCACTGGCCGCGCGCGACCTCGGTGTGCAGAAGGCGAACGCCGGGGACACGACTGCCGCGCAGGCGCTGTGGCAGCGCTCCTACAGCCACTACGAGAAGGCCGTGCAGCTGTCGCCGACCGACGCCCGCATCATCAACGACTGCGGCTTGATGCTGCTCTACCACCTCGACCGCGATCTCGGCCACGCGCGGGAACTGTTCGACCGCACGATCACGACCGGCACGGCACAGCTGGCGGCGCTGCCGGCGAACACCGCGCGCGACGAACGCGAGCGCATCGAGGAAGCGGTCGGCGACGCCTACCAGAACATCGCGGTGCTGTTGCGCGACAAGCAGCAGCAACCGACCGCCACCTGGCGCCCGTTCTGCGAGCAGGCGGTGCAGTACTTCCCGCACCAGCGCCGCGAGGCCGCAGCGATGCTGCGCGAGCTCGACGCGAAGGCCGCAGCCCCGCAGGGCGGTGGCGCCGAGGCGCTCGCCAAGCAGGCCGATGCCATCAAGGCGAAGGTCGCGGCCAGCGACTTCGACGGGGCGCTGACGCTGCTCGACACGATCGCGCAGGACTGCAAGGCGCACGCGCCGTACTACCTGCTGCGCGGCGACATCACGCTGCAGCTCGCCGAACAGGCGAAGCAGCAGGGCCGCAAGGGCATCGACTTCTTCTACCAGGACGCGGTGGCGGCATTCACCCGCGCGGTCGAGCTCGATGCCGAGCCGGCGGCGCCGCGCCAGAAGCTGGCGCAGGCCCAGTTCGGCGCCGGCGATCTCGCGGGCTGCGTGAAGACGCTGTCGAGCCTGCTGCTGCACCTGCAGAGCCAGGGTGGTGGCAAGCCCGACGATCTGCTCGCCGCTCACGGATTGCGCGCCGACGCCGCAGCCCGCAGCTACGCGCAGCAGAAGCAGGCGGACGCCAACGCCGACGACAAGGACCTGCTGGCCGCCGCGCGCACGTCGTTCCGGCTGCTCGAAGAGAAGGGCCAGCTGACCACCGAGCGGCGCACGCTGTGGTCCGTCACCGAGCAATGGGCCGGCGCCGGCGCCGAAGCCGTGCAGGTCTACGTGCGCGCGCTGGCGAAGACCCCCGACGACCTGGCGCTGCTCGAAGCGCTGCTCAACACCGCGGCCGCCACGCAGCAGATCCCGCTCGCGGTCGAGGCCCTGGGCAAGCGCACCGACGCGACCGGGCTGTGGTACCTCGGCAAGGCGCGCTACTGGCTCGCCGACGTCGAGCGGCAGGCCAACAAGACCGCCGACGCCCAGCGCACGCTCGATGCCGCGCGCGGTGCGTTCGGTGACTCGATGCAGAAGAACGCCGCCTACCGCGACAGCTGCGAGCAGTGGAGCGCGATGGTGCTCGGCAAGAAGGGCAACATCGCCTTCTGGACCGACGACCTCGCCAACGCCGAGAAGTGGCTGCTCGAGGCCGCCCGCACCCGACCGGACCAGGTCGCCACGGACCTCGGCCTCGCCGAGACGACCAAGCTCGGCCTGATGCGGCTGGCGGACAAGTTCTTCAAGCAGAACGACCTCGCCAAGACCGAAGCGATCTACCGGGCGGCTTCCGATGCGGCCAACAGCGACCTCGACCTGTTGAACAACTCCGGCCTGTTCGCGCGCGACCACGGCAACGAGCTCGAACGCGCGGGCAAGGACAAGGAAGCGATGGCGATGTACGAGCAGAGCTACAAGGCCTACCGCCGGGCCCTGCTCCTCGACGCCGGCAACGTGCGGCTGCGCAACGACTGCGCGCTGATCGCGATCCACCACCTCGACCGCGATTGGGACGAATGCAAGAAGTGGCTCGATGGCGCCATCGCCGACGGCGAGAAGACGCTGCGCGACAACCCGCCGGAGGACCCCAACGACAAGCAGCAGCTCGATGAAGCGGTCGGCGACTGCTACGAGAACCTGGCGCTGTGGCACCTCAAGCACAGCAAGGACGCCGCCGCCGCGAAGGCTGCAGCACAGCAGAGCACGAAGCACCACCCCGGCGAGCGCCGCCCTGGCGCGCGCCGCCACCTGCAAGCAGCGGAACGCCTGTTGCAAGGCAAGTGAGATGCAGTTCGCTCGAGCCGCCGTCGTCGCGTTCGCCCTCTCCGCGCTGTCGCTGGCGCAGTCCCCGCCGCCGGCACAAAACCCTGCCGCCGCCCCCGTGGCGGCGCAGGAAGGCGAGCTGCGCAGCAAGGCGTTCGCCGCCGAGAACGCCGGCCGCTTCGGCGAGGCCGCGGATGCCTTCCTGGCCTTGGCGCGACTCGATCCGCAGCGGCACGAATGGGCCGTCGCCGCGGCGCGCTGCCTCGGTCGCAGCGGCCGCTTCAAGGAAGCGATCGATCTGCTCGACACGGCCCGCAAGCGCTTCCCCGACGCCGTCGCCGTGCCGGGCATGCTGGCGCGCACGCTGCTGCTGCAGGTGGAAGGCGACAGCGGTGCGCTGCACCCGGAGGTCGCCCTCGCCGACGCGATCGAACTCGCGGAGGGAGTGCTGGCCGTGGCCCCCGACGACCTCGACAGCCGGCTGGTGCTCGCGCAGGCCCGCTACCTGAGCGGCGATCGCGCCGGCGCCCTGCAACAGGCCGAGGAAGCCAGCCGCCGCCATCCCGGACACGCCGGCGCCCAGACGTTGATCGGCCGCATCGCCATCGATCGCTTCCGCGTGCTGCTGCGCCAGTACCAGCAGGATCCCGGCGAAGGCCAGGTCGCGGCCGATCGCGTCGGTGCCATCGACGCCGAACGGCAGCGCGCCCGCAGCGCGTTCCAGAAGGCGATCACCATCGATCCGGCCCGGGCCCACCCGCACGTCGCCCTCGGCCAGCTGGCCGCACTGGACCAGAAGCTGGAAGTCGCCCGCGGCCACTTCGCCGACGCACTGACACTCGACCCCGACGTGGCGGTGGACCACGACGCGCTGCTGCAGGGCATGGACTGGCAGCAGCGGGCCGCCTTCTACGCGCAGTTGCGCGAACGCTACGCGCGCGGAACGACTGGCAAGCCCGCCAAGGCCTCGACGCTGGCCTTCCACGAAGGACGCGCGCGTTACGACGGCCAGGATTGGCAGGGTGCGCGCAAATGCCTCGAGCAGGCGCTGGCGGACAACCCCGGGGCCAAGAACGCCGACTACTACCTGTTCCTGTGCGCCTACCGGCTCGACGACCATGACGCCGCCGAGCTGCACGCCGTGCGCTATGCAGGCCTCGGCGCCGCCGCCTTCGCCGACGTCGTACGCGGCGTGGTCGGCGACCAGCGCGCCGAGATCGGCGCCATCCTGCAATACCTGGCGAACCGCGCCTGGCAGCAGAAGCGCCTGCCGCAGAGCCGCGACCTCAACCACGTCACCGCGTGCCTGCGCGACTCGGCCGATGCCTGGAACAACCACGCGTTCCTGTGCCGCGAGACCGGTGACTTCGAGGGTGGCTGGTCGAGCTACCAGCACGCGCTCGAGAAGGAACCCGACTCGCCGCAGCTGCTCAACGACGCGGCGGTGATCCTGCAGTACCACCGGACCTCGCCCGAGAATCTCGGCAAGGCGCGCGGCATGTACGAGCGCGCCGTGCAACTCGCCGACAAGGCGCTCGCCGACTCGCGCACCACCGGCGAACTGCGCGCGCGCGCCACGCAGGCGAAGGCCGACGCGCTGGCCAACCTCGCAGCCCTGCCGAAGTGACCGTGCTCAGGGCCGCGGTTCGTCGGGCAGCAACCGGCGGCCGAGGTTGCCGTAGTTGCGGTACGGAGTAACATCCGGCGCGCCCGGCGCATACAGCCACACCAGCTTCGTCAGGTCGCCGCGCGGGACCGCCACCAGCGAGCTCGACACCGTGCCGCGCTCGGGGCCGCGCTTGCAGACGGCGTGTTCGCCATCGCCGCCGCGGTCGCGCAACAGCACGGCGAGCGCTTCCAGG
>CAMAUH010000317.1 GCA_945861365.1 Candidatus Kuenenia stuttgartensis | reverse complement strand
CCTGCTCGGCAGCGAAGTGATGGCGGGCTTGTCGGGCGAGTCCCCGAGCGGGGCCGCGGTCAGCGCCGAGGAGGTCGCCCGCATCGAGCGCGCCTTTGCAGAGCTGCCGCCCGACTACCAGGAGGCCATCCGCCTGCACAAGCTGTGCGGCATGGACGCCGCCAGCATCGCGGTCCGAATGGGCCGCAGCGAAGGAGCCGTGCACAACCTGGTGCACCGGGGACTGTCGCGGCTGGCGCTGCGCGTCGGGGACCTGCGCCGCGAGGGGCCCGGGGCCGACTGATCCGCGCCCGGTCCGGCTTCGGGCTTTGCACGGGCGGGCCGCGGCGGTACTGACGGCACGTGCTCGAACAGGCCTTGCAGGAACTGGCGCAGTTGTTCGCCCTGTGCGTCGGCGTCGCGGTCACCTTCCACCGGCTCAAACTGCCGCCGATCGTCGGCTTCCTGGTCGCCGGCGTGCTGGTCGGCCCCAACGCGGTCGGCCTCGTGCACCACGAGGAGATGGTGCGCGAGCTGGCGGAAGTCGGCATCGTCGTGCTGCTGTTCGCGGTCGGCCTCGAAGTGCCGCTCGGCCAGATCGCGCGGTTGAAGCGCACGATCCTGCTCGGTGGCGGCGTGCAGGTCGTCGGCACCGTGGCGGTCACCGTGGCGGTGCTGCTGGCACTCGGCACGCCGTGGGAGTCCGCCGTGTTCCTCGGCTTCCTGCTGTCGCTGTCGAGCACCGCGGCGTCGACCAAGATCCTCGTCGACAAGGGCGAACTCAGCGCGCCGCACGGCCGCATCGTGCTCGGCATCAACATCTCGCAGGACCTGGCGGTGGTGCCGATGATCCTGCTGATCCCGTTGCTCGGCCCGGGCGACGGCGGTGGCGGTTCGATCGCGAAGTCGCTGACCAACCTGGCGATCCTGTGTGGCGTCGTCGTGCTGGCGCGCCTGCTGGTGCGGCCGCTGCTGACCTTGGTCGTGCGCACGCGCAACCGCGAGTTGTTCGTGCTGTTCCTGGCGACGTGGTGCCTTTCGCTCGCCGTCGTCACCGCGCACCTCGGGCTGTCGCTGGCGCTCGGCGCGTTCCTGGCGGGCATCCTGCTCGCGGACTCCGACCACCACAGCCAGGCGGCGGCCGAGAGCGAACCGTTCCGCGACGCGTTCGCGAGCCTGTTCTTCGTGTCGATCGGCATGTTGTTCGATTGGCGTGCGATCGCCGAGGCGCCCGGCACCGTCGCGCTGTGCCTCGGTGCGGTGGTCGTCGGCAAGGCCGTCGTCGTGATGCTGGCGGCGTGGCAGCTCGGTCAGCCGGCGTGGGTGCGCTTGCGCGCGGCGCTGACGCTGGCGCAGATCGGCGAGTTCTCGTTCGTGCTGGTGCAGCTCGGCAAGCAGAGCAAGCTGCTCGAAGGTCAGGCCGAGAAGGTGTTCCTGGTGGTGGCGGTGCTGTCGATCGCGATCACGCCGCTGCTGTACGCGATCGGCGCGAAGCTGGCGGTGCGGGCTCGCAAGCAGGGCGATGGTCCTGCGCACGCGGAGCAGCCCGGCGAAGGCGGCCACTGCCTCGCGCTGCGCGACCACGCGATCATCGTCGGCTACGGCCCGACCGGTCGCACCGTCGCGGCGGGCCTGCAGGCCGCGGGCGTGCCGTTCGTCATCGCCGAGATGAACGCCAACACCGTCAAGAACGAGAAGGCCGCCGGCGTGCCGATCGTGCTCGCCGATTGCACGCGGGCGACCGCGCTCGAAGGGCTCGGCATCGGCCGCGCGAGGCTGCTGGTGCTGGCGGTCAACGACAGCAGCGCCACGTCGCGCACCGCGCAGATGGCGAAGCAACTGGCGCCGGACATCCACGTGCTGGCGCGCGCCGTCTACACCGCCGAGATCGACGGGTTGAAGGCCGCGGGCGCGCACGAAGTGGTGCCGCAGGAACTCGAGGCGTCGGTCGAGATGCTGGTGCGCTCGCTGCGGCGCTTCCTGATCGGCGACGACGAGATCGGTCGCCAGGTGCGCGCGGTCCGGCAGCGCTCCGGCAGCGGCCGTGTCGCCCCGCACGCACCGGGTGACGCCGCCAACGTCGCCGACTTCCTGCCGGGCATCGGCTTCGCGGTCTGGCGCGTGCAGGCGGGGGCCGCGTGCCTGGGCCGCACGCTGGCCGACGCCGGGGTGCGCCGCCGCACCGATTGCAGCGTGGTCGCGGTGCGGCGCGGGCAGCACAACCTCGGTGCGATCACGCCGGACCTCGTGCTCGAGGTCGGCGACACCGTCGTCGTGATCGGGCCGCAAGCGCGGCTCGTCGACGCGGAAGCGATGTTCGCGCAGCCCGCGGCGCTCGGAGGCGGCGCGTGAACCGCTACACGCTCGGTGCGCTGGTCTGCCTGCTGCTCAGTGCGCCGCTGGCCTGGCATCTGCTGCAGCGCCGTTCGGCCGATCGGCAACCGGTGGTGCGCGTGGCGACGTTCAACGTCGCGCTCAACCGCGCGACTCCCGGGGCGCTGTTGGCGGAGCTGCGCGCCGGCAGCGCGTCCGCGCGCCAGATCGCCGAGATCGTGCAGCGGGTCGCGCCGGACGTGCTGCTGCTGAACGAACTCGACCACGACGCCGCCGGCGAGGCGGCCGCGGTGTTCGCCAAGGACTACCTGGCGGTGGGGCAGAACGGCCAGCGCGGCATCGAGTACCCGTTCGTGTTCGTCGCGCCGAGCAACACCGGCGAGCCTTCGGGGCGCGATCTCGATCGCGACGGCAATCCGGGCGGCCCCGGCGACGCGCACGGCTTCGGCGTGTTCCCGGGCCAGTACGGCATGGTGCTGTTGTCGCGACACCCGATCCTGCGCGACGGCGTGCGCACGTTCCGCGAACTGAAGTGGAGCGCGATGCCCGGCGCGCTGCGGCCGGCGGGGTTCTGGGACGACGCGACGTGGACGAGCTTGCGGTTGGCGTCGAAGAACCACATCGACGTGCCGCTCGGCATCGGCAAGCAGGTCGTGCACATGCTGTGCTCGCACCCGACGCCGCCGGTGTTCGACGGGCCCGAGGATCGCAACGGTTGCCGCAACCACGACGAGATCCGCTTCTGGGTCGACTACCTGTCGCCGGAGCGCGCGCAGTGGATCGTCGACGACGCGGGGGTCGCCGGCGGGCTCGCTGCCGGTCAGGACTTCGTGCTGCTCGGCGACCTCAACTGCGATCCCGTCGATGGCGATGCGCGCCGCGAAGCGCTGCTCGCATTGCTGGCGCATGCGCAGGTGCAGGATCCGCAACCGCGCAGTGTCGGCGGCAAGGAACAGGCGCAGCGCCAGTTCGGCAAGAACGCGAGCCACGTCGGCGACCCGGTGCTGGACACCGGCGACTTCCCCGATCCGGTGCCGGCAGGGCCCGGCAACCTGCGCGTCGACTACGTGCTGCCGTCGCGGTCGCTGACGGTCGCCGGCAGCGGCGTGTTCTGGCCGCCGCAGCACCAACCGACCAGCAAGCTGGTCGAAGCCTCCGACCATCGGCTGGTGTGGGTCGACCTGGCGATGAAGTGACGGCGTCGGGCGGTGGGCGAGGTGGCCCGGATTCAGTCGGCGAGCACTTCGGCCACGGTGTTGGCGTCGAGGATGCGGTCGAGCCAGCGATCGAGGTCGAGCACGCCCGCAGCCCGTACGCGCGCGGTCAGGGATTCGTCGAGCTTGCTGAAGCGCCGCTGCAGCTGGCGAAGCAGGGTTTCGGCCTTGCCCTTGGCTTCGCCTTCTTCCCTGCCGAGTTTGCGACTTTCGAGACGGATGCGTTGGCCAGTGGTCATCGGGACGTTCTCCGGTTGGTCGAGATGCTCGTGGAACGCCATGCGGACTTGGTCCTCGGTCAGGTCGGTGGTGTCGACAAGATACCAGCCGATCTCGTCGAGCGCGTCGGCCGCCATGGCAGCGTTGCGCACGCCCCGCGCACTCGCTGTAGTCGCCGTCCGTGAACTTCGGCGCCATTTCGCGCGTACTGGCCGGCTTCGTAGCGTTCTTCACGGTCGCCCAGGTGGTGCCGTTGGGTCTGGCGCTCAGCGAAGCACCGTTCGAGCGTGGCTCCACGGTGGCCGGGTTCACCGCCAGCATCGGCGTCGGCGTCGTCGTCGCAGCGCTGCTTTGGTTCGGCGGGCGCAAGGCGCCGGCCGGCTTCTATCGGCGCGAGACGCTGTTCGTCGCCGGCATCGCCTGGGTCGTCGCCAGTGTGCTGGCTGCGTTGCCGCTGCAGTGGTCTGGCCTGCTGCCGTCCGCGACCGAGGCGCTCTTCGAGAGCGTCAGCGGGCTCACCACCTGCGGCGGCACGATGCTCGGTAGCGATGGCAACCCGACACCGGAGGAGACGCCGCAGAGCCTGCTGTTGTGGCGCGCGCTGCTGCATTGGGTAGGCGGCATCGGCATCATGCTGATCTTCGTGGCGCTGCTGCCGTCCGGCACCGCGAGCAAGAACCTGCTGATGGCGGAGTCCGTCGGCGTCAGCTCGGAGGGTTACCAGCCACGCATGCTGCAGCAGGCGCGTTGGGTGGTCGGCACCTACGTGATCCTCAGTGCAGCGTGCGTCGCGGCCCTGATGTCGGTCGGCGACATGACCTGGCTCGAGGCCACCTGCCACGCCTTCGCGACGATCGCCTCGGGTGGCTACTCGACCCGTACATCGATCGCCGAGTTCCACAGCCTCGGCTCCGAGGTCGTGCTGACGGTGTTCATGTACATCGGCGGCTGCAGCTTCACCGTGATGGCTGGTGTGCTGCGCGACGGTTGGCCTGGCCTCGTCGGGCTCGTGCGTACGGGCGAGTTCCGCCTCTACACGACGTTCACGCTGCTGGCTATGGCCCTGGTGCAGGTCGATCTGCTGCGCGGTGGGTTGCCGTTCGACACCGCGCTGCGGCAGTCGTCGTTCAACGTCGTCAGCATGTTGACCAGCACCGGCTTCGCCACCGTCGACTTCCATGCCTGGCCGCCCCTGTCGCTGCTGGTGATCTTCACCTGCACGATGATCGGCGGGTGCTCGGGGTCGGCCGCCGGCGGCATGAAGCAGGTGCGGTTGCTGGTCTGCCTGCGGCTGTTGACCTACACGCTGCGCAGCTTCGTGCAGCCGAAGCGCGTCGATCGGCTGCGCCTCGACGGTGAGGTCATGCAGGCCTCGACCGTGTCGTCGGTGCTGGCCGTGGTTCTGCTGTGGTTGTTGTCGATCCTGGTCGGCGCCATGGTGATCGCGTTCGACCAGCGGCTGAGCTTCATCGGGGCGTTGACTGCCAGCGCCGCGATGCTCGGCAACACTGGCCCGGCCATGGCAACGGTCGATCCCTCGTGGATCGCCGCGCACGGTCTGCCGGCGATCGGCGTCGGGGCCGCCGTGATCGGTCCCAACATCGGACCCTTCGGTGGCTAT
>CAMAUH010000316.1 GCA_945861365.1 Candidatus Kuenenia stuttgartensis | reverse complement strand
GTGGAGGCGGCGGGAATCGAACCCGCGTCCCGAGATGCTCCGTCCTGAGCCTCTACGCGCGTAGTTCGTCGTTTGGTGTCGCCAGCGCTGCTCCGACGAACAGGATCGTCGCTGGCCAGCTCGACTGTGTCTCGTCGCGGATGGGCCGAGCAGCCATCCGCGACCAGCCTGCTGTGTTGCGCCTTGGCCTCCCGCAGGCGAGGAGACCTCAGCGCTCGTTACCTAGTTCTTAGGCAGCGAGGGAGTAGTGCGTGTTGGCACTTGGTTTTTTCCAGTCGGATTTACGAGGTGCCTGGCCCTCGGCGCGCCACCCAGGTCGAGTCGGCATCCGGTCGAAGCCGATCGCCCCCGTGTCGTGGCGACGCTTATCGACGAAGGGCGAGCCGACCACAAGGCCGCCCCGGTCCGACTTCGGCTCGGCACGAAGATCGTCGCCAGTCGCCGATCGAGCGACACCGCGCGATTTCCTGCCCGAAGTTCGGGGTATCGGTCCCTTCTGGGTGGAGGCAACGCGTTGCAACCCGCCCACGACCGACTGTTCCACTTCACCTTCCGGCAGACCATGCATGCAGTCAGCTGGCTGCAGAAGGTGCTGCCAGCCGCCATCACCGAGGCCATCGACTGGAGCTCCCTCACCGCCGCCAACCAACGATTCCCGGGCCTGCGCGCCCGCGACATGACCCCGCTGGCGACGCTGACCCTGCTTTGCCTTCGGTTCGTTCGCACGTTCGAGCCCCGTGAACTGCTCGCGGCGATCGATCGCTGGGGCGATCTGCTGCGCAGCATCGAAGCCGACCCGACGCAACCTGCAGGGGACGCCATCGACGCCATCGGCTGGTATCTTCTCGATGCTTCCGAACTGGCTCCCGAGGACCTGCAGGTGGCTTTCTCCAAGAACCTGAACCAACCGCAGTCCGCCATCATGACCACCGCCCAACGCATCCACTCCGAAGCACTCACCGCCGGCCACACCGCCGGCCTGGTCGCCGGCCAGGCCCGCCTGCTGCTGCGCCAGCTCGAACGCCGCTTCGGACCGCTGCCCGCCGATCTCACCGCTCGCGTGCGCAGCGCCACCCCGACCGAGATCGATCGCTGGGGCGACCGCATCCTCGACGCCAGCGACCTGGCCGCAGTGTTCGCGAACTGAAGCAAACGAACGGGAAGAACCTGTTGCGGCCCCGGCCTCGCGCGGCTTTACTCCGCCGCGCCGCCGGAGAGGTGGCAGAGTGGCCGATTGCGTCACCTTGCTAAGGTGATGTAGCCGCAAGGCTACCGGGGGTTCGAATCCCCCCCTCTCCGCCAGCTTCCCCCCCGGAAGCTGGAACTCGTGCGGCAGGCCGCTGCGATCCTCGTCGCGGCGGCCGTGCGTCGATCGCCCGCCAACCTGCGCCGCATCTTGGCCCCCCGCATCACCCTCCGGTTCGTCGCGTTGCTGACGCTGCTGCCGGCCTGCAAGGGCCCGGAGTTGCACATCGACAACCCCGAGGGCCACACCGTCTTCCTCGACGGCGTGCAGACGGACGCGACCTTCATCCCGTTCCGCTACTTCGGCACCACCCGCTGGGATGCGCTGCCGGCCGATCGCGACCCGTTCGGCGCCTGGGCGCAACAGCCGGCGAGCAAGCGGGTAACGATCAGCCCGCCGGTCAGCGGCATGTTCTTCCCGTTCGACCTGCCGCTCGAACTGCTGGCTCGCCTGGTCCAGGGGCGCCAGGACCAGACCACCACCATCGATCTGCCGACCACGCAGGCGCAGCAGATCGCCGAGACCGAGCAGGCGAACGCGCAGCTCGGCGCACTGGTGCAGCGGGCGCAGGAGGCGCGCATCTCCCGATGAACACGATCAGTTCGCTGGCCCGGCCCGGCACCACGGTGCTGGTGCATGGCCTCGGGCGTTTCGGCGGCGGCCGCGAAGCCGTGCGCTATCTGGCGCGGGCCGGCTGCAACGTGCGCATCGCCGACAAGAGTGCTGGCGACGACCTGCAGGCGGTGCGTGAAGCGATGGGCGATCTGCGCTCGCTCGACTGGCAGCTCGGCCGCGAAGACGAAGCCCTGCTGGACGGTGTGCAACTGTTCGTCGCCAACCCCGGCGTGCCCGACGGCAATCCGCTGCTGCTGGCGGCCCGGGCCCGCGGCATCCCGATCACGCAGGAAGTCGACCTGTTCCTGGCCGACTACCCCGGTCGCGTCATCGCCATCACCGGCACCAACGGCAAGTCGACCACGTCGACACTGGTCCACCGGGCGCTGCAGCACAGCGGCATCGACGCGCTCCTCGGCGGCAACATCGGCCACAGCCTGCTCGCCGACAGCGCGCAGTGGCGCGCCGACCAGGTGGCGGTGCTCGAGATCTCCAGCTTCCAGCTCGACCGGCTGGCGCCGACCGCCCGCGTGCACGGCGCCGTGTTCACGCGCGTGCTGAAGGACCACGTCGATCGCCACGGCACGCTCGCGGCCTACCACGCTGCGAAGGGCCGCCTCGCCGCGGCGGCAGAGCAGTTCGTCGTGCATGCAGCCGACGATCCGGTCGCGGGTGGCTATGCCACGACGGCCGCACAGCGCCTGCGCTTCGCCCTGACCGAGCCGGCACCGCAGAGCGCCGGCCTCGACGACGGCTTCATCGCCGTGCGCCTGACCAAGGCCGCCGCCGTGCCGATCGTGCATCGCGAGGCGCTGCGCCTGCTGGGCGCGTTCCAGATCGAGAACGTGATGGCCGCCAGCCTCGCCGCGAGCTGCGTCGGCGGCAGGCCGCACGGCATCGGCCTCGCGATGGCCAACGCGGCCCCGCTGCCGTTCCGGCTGCAGCTCATCGCGACGCACGGCGGCGTGCGCATCTACGACAACGGTGTGTCGACCGAGATCGAATCGACGCGCTCGGCGCTGCAGACGCTGACCGGACGCGTGCACTGGCTCGGCGGCGGCAAGAGCAAGGACGGCGATTACGCCGCGGTCGCGGCGGCGGTGACGCCGCACATCGCGACGGCGCACCTGTTCGGCGCCGCCGCCGAACCGCTGGCCGCCGCGATCGGCGGCGCCGCGCCGACCACCGTGTCGACCACGCTGCGGCAGGCACTCGAATGCGCGCTCGCCGCGGCCAAGCCCGGCGACGCGGTGCTGTGGAGCCCGGCGTTCGCCTCCTTCGACCAGTACCCGAACTTCCGCGCCCGCGCGCTCGAGTTCCACCAACTGCTGGCCGAGCGGCGTGCAGGCGCGCACGCGGCCCCCTAGACTCCCCCGCCGATGCAGTACTGCACCGCGTGCCAGAAGGCGATCGCGACCACGATCATCATGGACCTCGACAACGGGGCGGTGACCGGTTCGCAGCACGTCTGCCAGGCCTGCGCGGAGCAACTCGGCGTCGGCGCACCGAAGGCCCCACCGAAGTTCTCGGCCGAGATGCTCGAGGACCTGCTCGGGGGCATCAAGCAACCACGCGGCCGCGGCAAGGCGAGCGATGCCTGCGCCGGCTGCGGCATGACCCCGGCCGAGTTCCGCAGCAAAGGTCGGCTCGGCTGCCCGCGCTGCTACGAGACGTTCCGCACCGAATTGATGCCGCTGCTGCAGCGCATCCACGAAGCCCAGGCCCACCGCGGCCGCATGCCGGCCGTCGTCGGCGCCATCGCGGCGCAACCGGACGAACGCTCGCTCGCCGACGTCAGGAAGCGCCTCGAAGACGCGGTGCGCGGCGAGCGCTACGAAGAGGCCGCGCGCCTGCGCGACGAACTGCGCCGCCTCGAACGCGGCGAGGCCAGCTGAAACCGCCATGAGCAAACCACGCCGCGGGGACAAGCAGCCGGAGTTCCGCCCCGGCACCTGGCTCGCGGGCAATGGCCCGGAGAACGACATCGCCATCTGCACGCGCGTGCGGCTCGCGCGCAACCTGCAGGGCTTCCCGTTCTCGCCGTGCCTCGACGAAACCGAGTCGCGACAGCTCTTCGACTTCATCGTCGCCCGCCTGCAGCAGACCGGCCTGCCCGAGCAGCTGAAGATCGTCGACCTCTTGCCGGTCGAGGAACTGGAACGCACCGTGCTGGTCGAACGGCACCTGATCAGCCGCGAAATGGCGGCCACCAAACGCCCCGGCGGGGTCGCCGTCGACGCGGAGGAGAGCGTCGCGGTGATGATCAACGAGGAGGACCACCTCCGCGTGCAGGTGTTCGCCCCCGGCCTGCAGCCGGCGGCAGCCTGGCAGCGCGCCGAGCGACTCGACGACGCCCTGATCCAGCGGCTGCCGATGGCCTGGTCGGAGGAGTTCGGCTTCCTGACCTCGTGCCCGACCAACACCGGCACCGGCCTCCGCCTCTCGGTGATGCTGCACCTGCCCGGCCTCGTCTGGTCGGAGGAGATCGACAAGGCGACCAACGTCGCCCAGAAGATCCACCTGGCGGTGCGCGGCCTGTACGGGGAAGGCAGCCGGGCGCTCGGCGACTTCTACCAGGTCAGCAACCAGGTCACCCTCGGCCGCGACGAGGCCCAGATCCAGAACGACGTGCTGCTCGCGGTCGGCCGCATGGTGCAGTGGGAACGCGAGGTTCGCGGCGCCCTGCTGCGCGGTTCCGCCCGCGTCCGCACCCTGGACAAGGTGCAGAGGGCACTCGGCACGCTGGAGCGGGCCCAGATCCTGACCAGCGAGGAGGCCCTCGGCTGCCTGTCGGCACTGCGCTTTGGCATCGCCGCCGAGCTGGTGCAGGGCTACGAGACGGCGGCGGTGAACCGCGCCCTGCTGTTGTCGCAACCGGGCCACCTGCAACGACACACGCGCGAAGTGATGAAGCCGGAGGAGCGCGACCAGCGCCGCGCCGTGCTGTTGCGGGAAGTTCTCGGCTGCGCCCGCTGACGACCGCAACCGCGGCAGCATCGAGGCAGCGCAACCACCGGCGGGAGCGCACCAGCCCCGGGTGAGGGCTGGATCTTCAACCGAGGTAAATCCTATATCCCTGGCAACCGATCTAAGGACCGGTACAGCAACGACCACCGAAGGTCCCCGAGGTTCACAGCGCATGTTCGATCGTTTCACCGACCGCGCGAAGAAAGTCATGAGCTTCGCCCGCCAGGAAGCCATGAAGTTCAATCACGAATACATCGGCACCGAGCACATCCTGCTCGGGCTGGTGCAGGAAGGCAGCGGGGTCGCCGCCAACGTCCTGAAGAACATGACGATCGATCTCGAGAAGATCCGCCACGAGGTGGAGAAGATCGTCAAGACCGGCCCCTCCATGGTCACCATGGGGCAGCTGCCGTTCACGCCGCGCGCCAAGAAGGTGCTCGAGCTGTCGCTGGAAGAGGCGAGCCAGCTGAGCCACAACTACATCGGGACCGAGCACCTGCTGCTCGGCCTGATCCGCGAGAACGAGGGCATCGCCGCGCAGGTGCTG
>CAMAUH010000315.1 GCA_945861365.1 Candidatus Kuenenia stuttgartensis | reverse complement strand
CGTCGGCGCCACTGCGCTCGCGTCACGCGGGCAGTTCGCCGGGACGCTGCCGTTCGCGCAGCCACAGCCCGCAAAGGCCGATCGCGGTCAGCGACAGCCACAGCAGCGCGCGGCCGCGGTCGTCGAGCGTCGGCTCGGCCGGCAAGGTCGCGGGCGGCGTGCCATCCAGCTTCGCGAGGTCGAGCCCGCGCAGGTGCAGGTCCCCGCTGCGCGCGATCGCACCGCGCGTCTGTTGGCGGATCTGCGGCGAAGCCAGCGTCCACAGGCTCTGCACGGCGTGCAGCGCGGCGAGTGCTGCGGCCGGTCGAGCCGGCGTCGCGGCGGCGACGATGCGCGGCAGTTCGTCGGTGGCGCCGAGGCGCACCAGTGCGTCGATCGCCGCCAGCGCGGTCTCGTCTTCGGCGTGCAGCAGCGCCCGCAACACCGGGATCGACACGGCGTCCTCGCCGCGCAGCAGCTGCCGCGCCGCTTCGTTGCGGTGCGCATCGCGTGCGCCGAACGCGCGCAGCGAGCGGGGCGCGAGCGTCGGTGGTGGAGCCCCGGCCAGCAGCGCCAGGGTCGCCGGCAGGGCGAGGCCGCCATCGGAACGGCCGCGCACGCGCAGCGTCGCGCCTTCTCGCCAGGCGAGCCACGTCACTTCCCCGCAGGTCGCGGCCAGCTGCAGCAGCAGGTCGGCGCGCGGATCCCCTTCGGCCATCGCGCCGGCGAGGTGGGCGGTCACCACCGCGGCGGACAGCGTCATCGGGGTGTCGAGTGCGGTCGCGTTCGCTGCGTGCAGCAGCGACGACCAGGCCGCGGGCAGTGAGAAGTCGGCGGGCACGTACCAGTCTTCGGTGCCGTCTTGCGCCGTGCTCCACAGCAGCGGCTCGCCGGCGCCGAACCGGCACGAACCGGTCGCGACGATGCCGGCGGGCAGCCGCGCCGCGGTCGGGAACTGGCGCAGCGTGCCGTCCTGCAGTTCGAGCCCGAAGGCGTCCGCCGGCACGGCGCCGACCCGCTGCGGCAGATGCCGTTCGCACAGTTCGGCGAGGGCCGGCAACTGCGCACGCATGGCGTCCGGCGCCAGCGCGATGCGCACGATCGGCTGCGGCGCGGCCGCGCTCGGGGTCTGCGCCGCGAGCGGGCTGCCGAGCAGCAGCAGCAGCAGGCACGCGGCTGCCGCGCGCGGTTCAGCGCGCTGCGCCGGCATCGTCCTGCCACCCGGTGGCTTCGCCATCGGTGACGACTTCGAGTTCGGTCGTCGTCTCGTCGAAACCGCCGGTCTCGGTCGGCTCGCCTTCGCTGGTCTGGGTCTCCGGCGCGAACTCGTCCGCGGGCACTTCCTCGGCGAACGTCGCCTCGCTGTCCGCCGGTTGTTCGTTGGCATCCTCCAGCGCGGGCTCCGCTTCACCCCAGGCGGTCTCCGGATCCGTCGCGAGGTCGGCGGCGAGCTGTTCGGGCGTGTCGAGATCCGCCGACGGCTGCACCAGCGCGGCCGCGGCTTCGGCGTCGGCATGGTCGCTGGCCGGCGAGGCGGCGTTGCCGCGCCGGCGCAGCGTCAGCAACAACAGCAGCAGCACCGCCAGCGGCACGCTGACCACGACGCCGCGCTCGACCGTCGAGCTCTGCTGCCACCACGCCTTCGCGCGTTGGTCGAGACCGTGCAGCTTGTCCATCAGCGTCGCGCGTTCCGGGTCGTGGGCGGCATCCTGGCGCAGGTGCGCGAGGGCCACTTCGACCAGCGGGCGCAGTTCGGGCGTCTCGTTGGCGAGCCGCCCCTCGAGGGCCTTGGCAGTCGAGGGATCGCCGAGGCCGGCCAGCGCATCGATCGCGAAACGGCGCGCCAGGGGCTCGCGGTGGTCGAGCATGCCGAGCGCCAGCATCAGCTGCTGCTCACGATCGAGCTTGGGCGCCATCTGCTGCAGGCAGAACGCCAGCGTCGGGCCGACGCCTTCGGCGTTGCCACCATGCACGGCGGTCGCTGCACGCAGCAACAGGTCGTCGGCGCCGAGGTCGTGCAAGGCCAGCAGAGCCGCCTGCACGTCGGTCGCGATGCCGGGCTCGGCATGCTGCTGCTCCTGCAACAGAGCCAGCAGCGGCTCGCGCGCCGTCGGCCGGTTCAGCGCGCCGAGCAGTTGCGCGGCCAGCGTGCGGATGCGGCGGTCGGTGTCATGCAGGGCTGCCGTCGCGGTGGTCGTCGAACCGACTTCCCGTTGGTGCAGCAGCGCTTGCATGGCCTGCAGCCGCGCGGTCGCGTGCGGGCTCTCGGCGACCACCTGGCGCAGCATCGGCAGCCGATCGGCGTGCTTGCCACGCGCGAGCAGCCACGCGGCGCGCGCCGCGAGGGCCGCGTCGCTGCCGTTCGCGAACTGCAGCAGTGCAGCAGGATCGGCCTTCGCGTCGTCGGCTTCGGCCGCCCGCAGCGGGCCGAGATCGACCGGATCCTGGCTGGATGCGGCCACCACCGGCAGCGGCGTCGGTGTGGTCGGCGTCGTCGTAGGCGCTTGTGGCGCGAGCAGTGGCAGCAGACAGGTAGCGAGCAGGCCCATGCAGATCCTCCGGGGCTGCTGTTCATCGGCAGCGATGGCGTGCGCCCTGTTGCGGATGTGGGTCAAGGGCGAAGGGGCCGAGTCTCGATAGCGGACACGATGCACCCGGGCCCCGGCATCCGCATGGAGAACGAACCGCCACCGCGGTTCCCGTTCGACCGTGGCCGGATCCTGTGGCGCGGCATCGCGCTCGTGTTCGTGCTGGTGGCGATCGCGTGGATCTGCGATGCACCGTGGTCGGTGACCGGGCTGATGACCTCGGCCGCGCTGCTCGCCGGCATGCTCGAGCGCGTGCTGTTGCGCGGCGAGATCGGCAGTGTCTTGCAGCGCACCAGCCGTGCGTCGCGCGCGGAAGGCGAACGCGATGCGTTGGCGAAGGTGATGTCGCTCGAACTCGCGCACGAGCGCGCGCGTTCGGTGCTGGAAGCGCTGCGCGAAGGCGTGCTCGTCGTCGACGGCAGCGGCGAGATCGTGCTGGCCAATCCGGCGGCGCGGCGCGCTTTGCGCTCGCCGGCGTTGGATCCGGGGGGCAGCCTGTTGTGGGATGCACTGATGCCCGAGCTGGCCCAGCGCGCCAAGGAAGCGTGGGCCGCGCTGCGCGAGACGCCGGGCTCGATCACGGAACTGCCGCAGATCCGCTATTCGGCGATCCCGTGCCGCGACTCGGTCTACGACCTGACCGCCGTGCAGGTCACGTCGCAGCGCACCGGTCACGACTTCGGCACCGTGTTCCTGTTGGTCGACAGCACGCGCACGCACGAACTGCAGCGCTTGAAGGACCGCTTCCTGTCGAGTGTGTCGCACGAGCTGCGCACGCCACTGACCAACGTCTGCGCCTACTCGGAGATCCTCGGATCGCTGGTGCCCGGCGAGAGCGCCGAGTGGCCGGAGTTCGTGCGCATCATCCACGAGGAAGGTCTGCAGCTGAGTCGCCTCGTCGACGGCATGTTCGACTTCCTGCAGCTGGAGAGCGGCGAGGCACCGTTCGCCAGCGACGTGCTCGACGGTGCGGCGATCGTGCGGGCCGCGGCGGCCCCGTTCTTCGAGCTCGCGAAGTCGCGTGGCATCCTGTTCGAACTGGCGATCGTCGGGGAACCGCCGGGGCTGGTCGGCGACCAGCGGCGTCTCGAACAGGTCGTCACCAGCCTGCTCGACAACGCGATCAAGTTCACGCCGGCAGGCGGCACCGCGCGCCTCGGTCTGGCGGCGCGCGACGAGGGCTGGGAGCTGCGCGTCGAGGATTCCGGGCCCGGCGTGCCGCAGAACGAGCGCCAGGCGGTGTTCGAGAAGTTCAACCAGCTGAAGGACCACCTGACCGACAAGCCGGCGGGCACCGGCCTCGGCCTCGCTACCAGCCGCGCGATCGTCGCGCGATTCGGCGGCCTGATCTGGTGCGAGGACTCGCCGCTCGGCGGCGCTGGCTTCGTCGTGCTGCTGCCGGGGCTCGGCCAACCGCGGCTCGCCGCGATCGGTGCCGGCACCGGTGCCGGCGGCGGCTTCTGAACGACGGTTGCGCAGCGCCCGCGGGCTCGCGACGCTGCGAAGGTGAAGCAATCGGAACCGACGCCACCCGCTGGCCTCTGTGTGCGCGAATCGACGGGACGGGGCCGCGGCGTGTTCGCGACGCGCGCGTTCCGGCGCGGCGACCTGCTCGAACGTGCGCCGGTGCTGGTCGTGCCGCGCCAGCAGGTGGCGCCGCTGCGCGGCACCTTGCTCGACGACTACTGGTTCGCCTGGGACGAGCAGCACATCGCCTGCGCGCTCGGTTGGGCCTCGCTCTACAACCACGCGTGCCCGGCGAACGCGACGTTCACCATCGAGCCGGGCAGCCGCACGATCGCGTTCACCGCGGTGCGCGACATCGCGAACGGCGACGAGGTCACGATCAACTACCACGGCACGCCCGACGACGATTCGCCGGTGTGGTTCCAGACGGTGTGAGCCGTCGGGTCCCGAAGCGACCGCCTGCGCCCGTCAGAGCAGGCCCGGGGTGGCTGCGTTGGCTGTAGCCGGGGCGGCCGGCGGTGGCGTGGCGCCGGCGGCGCCGAGCAGGACAGCGAGGAGGACGGAATACGTGCGCATCGCATCAGCATGCGCTGCCAGGATCGGCATCCCGAACACCTTGCGGATGCCAGGGAACCTGCCGTAGAACGCTGGCAATGGTCTCCTACCGCCTCGGCCACGCCGCCCGCATCCTCGGCGTCAGCACCGATACCGTGCGCCGCCTCGCCGACGGCGGCAAGCTGAAGACGACGCGCACCAAGGGCGGCCAGCGCATGGTCGACGGCGCGCGGCTGGCGAAGCTGGCGGAGACGATCGACGACGATCCCGAGTTCGCGCAGGTGTCGTCGGCGCGCAACCACCTGCTCGGCATCGTCACCCGCGTCGTGCGCGACAAGGTCGCGGCGCAGGTCGATCTGCGCTGTGGCCCGTTCCGGCTGGTGGCGCTGGTCACGCGCGAATCGGTCGACGCGATGCGGCTGCAGCCGGGCGTGATGGCCTACGCGGTGGTGAAGGCGACCAACGTCGTCGTCGAGCTCGCCCCCGCCGCCGTGCAGGCGCAGGAAGGCGAGGACGCATGAACCCCGCGGTCATGCGGTTTTCGTGCAGCGCGATCGTCGTGCTGCTGCTCGCCGGTGGCTGCAGCAAGCCGTCGGCGGCCGACGCCGCTGCGGCCCCCGTGCGCGTGTTCGCCGCTGCGTCGTTGACCGCCCCGTTCACGGCGATCGCACGAGCCTTCGAGCAACAGCAAGGCAGCAAGGTGGAACTCCACTTCGCCGGCTCGCCGCAGCTGGTGCTGCAGCTGCGCGAAGGGGCCGCGGCCGACGTGTTCGCGGCCGCCGACCAGCCGAACATGCAGAAGGTCGAAGACGCCGGCACGACGCAGGC
>CAMAUH010000314.1 GCA_945861365.1 Candidatus Kuenenia stuttgartensis | reverse complement strand
GCACGGCCTCGCTGCGTTCGTTGACCGGCGACGGGCCGAAGTCGCTGGAAGCCCAGCTGAACGTGTTCGGCAACGACGGCGAGCGCTTCGTGCAACCAGCGCGATTGGCGCAGGTGCTGCAGCTGCCGACCGGCGACGACAGCAACGGCAACGGCTCGCCGTTCGTGCACGTGCTCGCCGGCAGCGGCGGCACGCCGGGCGCCCTGCTGCTGCAGGAAGGCGATCGCTTGCAGCAGCGCCCGCTGACCGCCGATGGCGCGCGGCTGCAGCTCGGCAAGGCGACCGTCGATCTGCCGCTGCCCGCCAAGGCGCGCTTGCGCGCGACCGAGGCCGGCGAAGTACTGGTGCGCAGCGAACAGGAAGTGCAGCACGTGAGGACCCGATGAACGCCCGCTCCACCACCCTGCTCGCCTTGGCATGCGCGCCGCTGTGCGCGCAGGAGCCCGCGCACCTCGAGCCGGCGACGCCGGTCAGCGCCCAATTCCTGGTCGACACCGACGGCGACGGCCGCGACGAACTCGTCGTCGTCAGCCGCACCGGCGCGATCTCGCGCCACGGCCTCGGCGCCGACGGCGCATTCGCGCTGCGCGGCACCTTCCAGCTGCCCGATCCGACGCACTCGCTGCTCGGCCCGGCCGACGTTCTGTCCGGCGCCGGCGTCGAGTTCGTGCTCGCCGACGGCAGCGGCACCGGTGCGCTGACGTTCGCCGAAGCGACGCCGCGCCTGCAGCCGCTGTTGCGCCGCGCCCGCTGCACGCTGAGCCTCGGCCGCCCACTGGCGTCGCCGTTCGCACAGGACCTCAACCGCGACGGTCGCGTCGACGTGCTGCTGCCGACGCCGCTCGGTGTGGTGCCGTACCTGCAACTGGCGCCAGGCAACGACGGGCTGCCGCAGTTCCAGGCGATGCCGATGCTGCCCGGCCGGCCGCAGGTCTCGCTCGACGACCGCAGCGGCGGCGGCGATCCCGAGCTGCAGGGTGGCATCACGGTGCCACCGATCGACACGCAGGACCTCAACGGCGACGGCCGGCCCGATCTGCTGACGCGCGACGGCAAGCGCCACGACTTCCACCTGCAGGCCGCCGACGGCGTGTTCGCGCCGCCGATCCAGATCGACATCGGGCAGTTCCAGGACAGCACGCCGAAGGCGACGGTCGAACTCGGCAGCACCGCGGTGCTCGGCGACGACCAGCTGCTGCAGCGCGGCGACGTCGACGGCGACGGCATCCCGGACTTCGTCATCGCGCACCGGCGCAAGGTGTGGACGTTCCTGTCCGGCAAGACGGGCCCGCAGTTCACGAAGGCGCACACGCAAGCGGTCGCCGACGACGTCACCACGATGCTGGTCGTCGACCTCGACGAGGACCAGCGCGCCGACCTGCTGACGTTCAAGGTGCAGCTGCCGAGCGCGGCGTCGCTGCTGCTGGGCCTCGTGCAGTCGATCGACATCGACGTGAAGGCGGTCGGCCATCGCGCCGAGAACGGCACCTTCGCCGGCGCGCCGGCGTGGCGCCGCACGGTGACTCTGCGCATCCCGCCGCTGCTGTCGCTGCTCAGCAAGCAGCAGGAGATCGTGCAGCGCTTCACCGACATCGTCGGCAAGGCGCGGCTCGGCGTGCGCGGCGCATTCACCGCCGCCGGCACCAAGGACCTGGCGCTGCTGCGGCAGGACCGCACGCACGTCGATCTCTACGCGATGCAGGGCGAAGCACCGTCGCTCGGCTCGGCGGCGGGGCGCCGGCAACTGCGTCGCCTGCTGTTCGACGATCCGGATCCGCTGTTCACGCTCGATCGCTTGTTCACGCTGCTCGGCGGCTTCCTCGACGAGATGTCGGGCAACCTGATCGGCGACCGCACGCCATTCGCCAGCGTGCCGCTGCGCGACGGCAAGCAATGGCGGCTCGAAGACCTGCTGGTCGGCGAACTCGACGGCGCACCGGGCGCCGAGCTGCTGGCGGTCTACGAACGCGTCGACGATGGGGTCACGCCGGCCGATGCGACGCCGATGCGCGCCTACGACCTGCTGCCGTTCGCGCGCCCCGCGGCGAAGTGACTCAGCGGTTGCGCAGGTACCACAGCTCGGCCTTGTGCACCGCGTCGCGATTGGCGTCCTGATCGCGCGCCGGATCGAAGCCGAACGTGTCGCCGGCGATGCCGGCCAGCGCCTTACACGCGGCGCGCCGCTGCGTCTCGTGCTCGCCGCGCAGCCCCTTCACCAGGTCGTCCATCGCCGACTTGCCGCGCCGCAGCAACTCCGCCGCGCACGCATCGACGTCGGCGTCCTTCGCCTTCGGCCCGAGCGACGCCAGCGTCACGACGTGCGGCGTGATCGGCGCCACGACCTTCTGGAACTTGCGCCGCAGGAACAGCACCGCGAACGACGTCGGCACCGCAGCGCCGCGGCCGCCGGACAACTGGCCGCCGGGATAGCCATCGGTCTGGCTGCGCCAACCGCCGCCGGTGTCCTGCGCATCGACCAGCATGCGCGCGCCGACCGCGTACCAGTCGACGCCGTTCGCCAGCGTCTTCACGTCGGTCAGGATCGCCGCGCGTTCGAGCCCGTAATGGAAGTAGTAGCTCCACCGCTCCTTCGGGGACCCCAGGGTGTCGGCGTGGGCCACGAACCACTGCCAGCCGCGATTGATGCGCTGCTGCAGCGGCTTCTTCGGGTCGGGTTCCTCACCAAGCGCCTGCTGGCAGATGGCCAGCACCGCGATGCCGGCCGCGGTCATCGACGCGTAGCCGACCTGCCCATCGCCGTGCCGATCGTCGTAGCCGAAGCCGCCGTAGCTGTCCTGCTGCTTGCCAACTTCGGCCGCGAGCTTGCTCCACACGACGCGCTCGACCGTGACTCCGAGGGCCGCGGCGGCCCGCAGGCCGAGCGCGCCATACTGGGTGTTGCTGAGATCCCAGCCGGCCGGCCGCTTCATGTACTGGAACGTGCCTTCGTTGTTGCGGTGTTCGAGCAGCGTCCTGCCGTCGGCCTTGGCGAGCTTCAGCCGATCCGGGAACTCCGGGCACGCTTCGAGCACCAGCAACCGCAGGGCGACGTCATAGGTCTGGTCGGGCTTCGCCGCGGCCAGGCGCTTCATCGCCGTGACCATCGTCTTGTGGGTCACCGGCACGCCGTCGTGCACCGCCGCGAGCAGCACCAAAGCCAGCTCGCCGGCGCGCGTCCCTTCTCCACACGCTTCGTGCAGGTGCGCCAGCAGTGCCGGCCGCGCTTCGTCGAGCGCGTGGTTGATGCGACTGGTCAGATCGTCTTGCGCGATCGCCGCCGCACCCAACGCGAATGCGAAGATGCCCCGACACCAGGATGGAACGCGCATCGGCAACACAGGATAGTCGCGCGCTTCGACACGGTTGCCAACGCCGACGTCAGGTCGATTCATGCGCATCGCCATCACCGGAGCTTCAGGATTCGTCGGCAGCGCGCTGCTGCAGCACCTGCGGGCCGAAGGACACACGGTAGCAACGTTGGCCCGCAGCGGGCCGCCCACGGCCGGGACGTTCCGATGGGATCCGGCCACCGGTGCCGTGACGCCCGACCTCGGCCCGCTCGACGCCTTCGTGCACCTCGCCGGCGAGAGCGTCGCGCATCGCTGGACCGCGGCGCGCCGCCGCGCCATCGCCGACAGCCGCGGCCCCGCCACCGAACGGCTGTGCCGCACGCTCGCCGCGCTGCCGCAGCCGCCAGCGGTGCTGGTCAGCGCCTCGGCGATCGGTGTCTACGGCGACCGCGGCGACGAGGAACTCGACGAACGCAGCGCCGCTGGCAATGGCTTCCTCGCCGACGTCGCGCGCGCCTGGGAAGCGGGAACCGCGCCATTGCACGCCGTCGGCACCCGCGTGGTGAACTTGCGCATCGGCATCGTGCTGGACCCGCGCGGCGGCGCGTTGCAGCGCATGCTGCCGCCCTTCCGGCTGGGCCTCGGCGGACCACTCGGCAACGGGCGCCAGTGGATGAGCTGGATCACGTTGCACGACCTGGTGCGCGCGATCACGTTCTGCATCGGGCAGCGCGAGCTGCACGGCACCGTCAACGCCGTCGGGCCGGCACCGGTGACCAATCGCGACTTCACTCACGAACTCGGCCGCGCGCTGCGGCGCCCGGCCTTCCTGCCGGTGCCGGCATTCGCGCTGCGGCTGCTGTTCGGCGCCATGGCCGACGGCGTGCTACTGGGCAGCCTGCGCGTGCTGCCGCGAGAATTGCGGAGCGCCGCCTTCACATTCGAGCATCCGACCCTCGATCGCGCGCTCGGCGCGATGCTGACGGCGCGTCGCTGACGACCGCGCGCGAGCGGGCCGCAGCCGGCGAGGCAACGAAGGGACATCCCACCCGTGTGCTCGATGGTCACCCGGCAGCGCATTGCGTTATTCTGCCCGACCCACGAAGCCCCGACGATCGTGTGATCGCCGGCGTGGACCTCGTCTCCTGCTAGCAATCCCATGAATCGCATCCTCGCCTCCCTCTCCGCGGCCTCGCTGCTGATCGCTTCGGCGGCCGCACAGTGCGCCAATCCTGCCGGCGGCACCCAGCTCACGACCTGGAACTGGACCTTCACGAACGACGACGGCATCACCAGCAGCCACGTACCGCTCGGCTTCAACTTCCCGATCGCTGGCGCCGCAGCAGCGACCTTCAACAACGTGCTCGTCGGTTCGAACGGCTTCGTCATGCTGACGGACGGCACGAACAGCGCGGGCCTTCCCGGCAACAGCACCTATGGCTCCGTGACCGCTCTCGGCGGCGGCGTCGCCGGCGACTTCCCGATCCTCGCGCCGTTCTGGGGCGACCTCTGGTGGGACGCGGGCACGACCGACGGCGTCTTCGTCAGCAACAACCCGGGCATCAGCTGCAAGATCTCGTGGGTCAACGTGCGCGACTACTTCGCCGCCAACACCCTCAACTACTCGTTCGCGGTCGAGCTGTTCGTGACCGGCGAAGTGCGCATGCACTACAGCGCCAACGCGCAGAACGTCACGGGCCAGGCCTTCTCGAACGTCGTCGGCGTGTCGTGCCGCAACGGCGTCGCGGCCCCGACGGCGAGTGACTTCTTCCCGAACGTCGCCACCTCGACCGGCGGCATGATCTACGAGACGTACCCGCTGAACGGGTTCGACGGCTCCGGCACGTCGCTGGTCCTGACGCCGGCCGGCCTCGGCTGGGTCACGACGAACTGCAGCGGCACCCCCGCCAGCAACAGCCTGTACGGCACCGGCTGCTACGACATCCCGGCGACGGGCTTCTACGAGCTGCTCGCTAACGCCACGGTCGCCTCGACCGCGCTGCAGGGCAATGCGATGCTGCTGACCCGCAATGCCAACGGCTACACGTCGGTCTGGCTGCCCGGCGTCGCCAGCGCGCTCTACGTCGCGCCGACCGCGGGCGCCACGGTGCTCGCCCTGACGGACGACGGCGA
>CAMAUH010000313.1 GCA_945861365.1 Candidatus Kuenenia stuttgartensis | reverse complement strand
GCGCTCTACGACCCGGACACCGTGCTGGTCGGCTACGACAAGAAGCGCGGCGAACCGCGCGGGGCGGCGGGCACCACCGGTGCCGGCGACTGCGTCGACTGCTTCCGCTGCGTGGCGGTGTGCCCGACCGGCATCGACATCCGCAACGGCACCCAGCTCGAGTGCGTCGGCTGCGCCAACTGCATCGATGCCTGTGACGACGTGATGGCCAAGCTGTCGCGCCCGAAGGGCCTCGTGCGCTACGACAGCCAGCGCGGGTTGGAGCAGGGCAAGCGGCGGTTCCTGCGCGGTCGCGTCGTGATGTACGCGGTGATGATGCTCGCCGGCATCACGGCGTTCACGCTGGCGTCGACGCGGCGCCGGCCGTTCGAGGCGAGCCTGATCCGCACCGGCGGCAGTGCCTTCGCGCTCGAAGGCGAACGCGTACACAACGTGTTCGAGCTGCATCTGATCAACAAGCGCGGCGGCAAGCGGGAGTTCCACGTCGTGGCCACCGGCCCGGCCATCGCGCAGACCGTCATCGCGTCGCCGGAGGTCGAGCTCGAATCGCTCGCCGATCGGCGCATCGCCGTGCACGTCTACGTGCCGCGCAGCGAGTTCAAGGCCGGCTTGCGCTGCGAGCTCACGGTCCGCTGCGACGATCCGGATGGCGAACTGGTGCGCGTCGCGACGGCGCCGTTGCTGGGGCCGAGCGCTTCGCGCAACTGACGATCAGTCGTCGGTCGCCTGTGGCAGCCAGACGCGGAACGTGGCGCCCTGCCCCGGCACGCTGTCGACCGCGATGGTGCCGCCGAAGCTGTCGATCAGGCTCTTGCTGATCGACAGGCCGAGGCCGGTGCCGCCGCGGGCGCGCTTGGTGGTGACGAACGGCTCGAAGATGCGGCGGCCGAGGTCCGCTGCGATGCCCGGCCCGTTGTCGCGCACCAGCAGCAGCACGCCGGCGTCCTGCACGGCGGCCGTCAACCAGACCTGCCGCGGGTTGCGATCGACCTGCTGCACGGCGTCCTTGGCGTTGATCAGCAGGTTCAGCAGCACCTGCTGCAGCTGCTGCGGGCGGCCGCGCACCGGCGGCAACTGCTCCGGCACGTCGACGGCCAGCGTGATGCCGTGCCGCTTCCAGTTCTCGCCGAGCAGCCGCAGCGTGCGGGCGACCACTTCGGGCCAGCAGGTCGGTTGCGCGCGGTCTTCCTCGGCGCGAGCGAACTGCAGCAGGTCGCGCACGATCTCGGCGATGCGCTGGCCCTCCTCCTGGATCACCTGGCAGTTGCTGGCGGCGTCGTCGCCGTCCTGGATCAGCTGCGCGCAGTTGATCACGGTGTTGATCGGGTTGTTGATCTCGTGCGCGACACCGGCGGCCAGTTCACCGATCGCTGCCAGGCGTTCGCTCTGCGTCAGCTTCGACTGCAGGTCCTTGCGTGCGGTGATGTCGCGGATGACCGCGGTGAAGAAGCGGCGGCCGTTGGCGGTGCCTTCGCCGACCGACAGGTCGATCGGGAACTCGTGGCCATCCTTGCGCAGGCCGATCACTTCGCGGCCGATGCCGATGATGCGCTTCTCGCCGGTGGTCAGGTAGCGGTGCAGGTAGCCATCGTGCTCGCGCTGGAACGGCTGCGGCATCAGCATCGACACGTTCCTGCCGACCAGTTCGCCGGCCGCATAGCCGAACAGCCGCAGCGCGGCGCCGTTCACGGTCTCGATGCTGCCGTTGGCGGTGATGGTCACGATGCCTTCGGTCGCCGTGTCGATGATCGCGAGCCAGCGCGCGGCATCGCGGGAGGCGGTGTCGAGCGCTGCGCTGCGCTCGCGATCGATGGCCCACACCGCCGCGGCGATCGAGCCGCGCGCATGCGCGCGGCACCAGCGGCGCATGCCGACCGCCGTGCCGCACGCCGCCCCCGCGGCCAGCAGCGCCGCACCGACCAGCGAGCCGGTGCCGAGCACGGCCGCGGTGCCGAGGCAGGCGACGCCGACCGCCCCGAACGCGAGGTCGCCGCGGGTATGACGAGGAGAGTGGTGGTGGGCCGGGCCCTGGGCGGTGGCCATCGCCTCTTCCTATCCGCCAGGCCCCGCGGCGGTCTACGCTCTCTGTCCACGGGGCGCTACGCACAGGGGCCCGCCGCCATCGACGGGGGCGACGTCATGATCGGCAGCTTCTCCGCCCCGCACACCGCATGGCCAAGATCGTCCTCATCGACGACGAAACCCGTCTGCAGCAGACCCTCGCCCGCTTCCTCGAGCAGCAGGGCCATGAGGTAGCGCGTGGTTCGTCGTTCCGCGAAGTCGAGGCCCACCTGTGGCCCGGCCGTTTCGAGGTGCTCGTCACCGACATCGTGATGCCGGACTTCGACGGGCTGAAGGTGCTGCGCGAAGTGGTCGAGGTCCGGCAGTGCAGCGAGCCCGTGGTGCTGATCACCGGCGAACCCAACCTGCAGTCCGCTTCGGAAGCGGTCCGTCGCGGCGCGTTCGACTACGTCACCAAGCCGGTGACCAAGGACAAGCTGCTCGAGGTGGTGGCGCGCGGCCTGCGGCACGTCACCGTGCTGCGTGAGCGTGACCAGGCGCGGCAGATGGAGATCCAGCTGCTGAAGAACCTGGCTTCCCTCGGCGAATCGGCGTCGGTGCTGACCCACGAGATCCGCACGCCGATCACCAGCTTGCGCCACGCGCTGCGCGCCGTCGGCGACAAGCTCGGCATCGAGGACCGCGTGCTGATCGAGGAGTTCGTCGGCAACCTGAACCGCATCGAGCGCATGCTCGGCGAGACGTTGTCGTTCGCGAAGCCGCTGCGCCTGCACCTGCAACCGGTGGCCGTCGCCGAACTGTTGACCGGCTGCCTGCACGAACTGCAGCGCATGCCGCTGTTCGCCGGCATGACGGTGGACGTGGCCGTGCCGCCCGGCTGCAAGGCCCAGCTCGACGCGCAGTTGTTCGGCGAGGTGCTGACCAACCTGCTGCGCAACGCGGCCGAAGCCTGCGGTGGCAAGGGCCACGTCGAGGTGACCGCCACGGTGGGCCCCGCGGGCCTCGTGCTCGACGTCGCCGACGATGGGCCCGGGGTGCCTCCGCACTTGCGCGCAGAAATCTTCAAACCGTTCCGCAGTTCGAAGGACTTCGGCACCGGTATCGGGCTCGCCTTCTGCCGCAAGGTGGTGGAGGCCCA
This sequence comes from Candidatus Kuenenia stuttgartensis, assembly GCA_945861365.1. Classification (GTDB taxonomy): domain Bacteria; phylum Planctomycetota; class UBA1135; order UBA1135; family UBA2386; genus UBA2386. The sequence goes on along the minus strand of CAMAUH010000313.1, from coordinate 2,296 downwards.
TGGTGGCACGATCGGTTTCGTGCCGCAGCCCGACGCCGGCGCCTGCTTCCGTGTCCAGTTGCCGGCCAGCGGAGCCGGCCAAGCTTGAGAACCACCATGACGGACAAACAGCCCATCACGATCCTCCTGGTCGACGATCAGGCCATCGTGCGCGCCGCGTTCCAGTCGCTGCTCGAGCGCAACGGCCACTTCAAGGTCGTCGGCTCGGCCGGCGATGCGCGCTCGGCGATCGCCCTCGCCGCGGAGCGGAAGCCGGATCTGGCGATCCTCGACATCACGATGGCCGGCATGTCCGGCATCGACGCGGTCGGGCCGTTGAAGAAAGCTTCGCCGAAGACGCGCGTGCTGATGGCGTCGCAGCACGAGGCGATGAAGTTCGTGCAGCAGGCGCTGCAGGCCGGCGCCGACGGCTACCTGTCGAAGGACAGCGAGCCCGAGGAGCTGACCCTGGCGATCGAGTCGATCCACCGCGGCGACACCTACCTGTCGCCGAAGGTCGCCAGCGGGATCATGGCGCGCGCCGTGCGCGGCGAGGTGCCGACGCCGAACGACACCGGCACGCTGAGCGACCTGACGCCGCGCGAACGCGAGGTGTTCCAGTTGCTGGCGCTCGGCAAGGCCAACAAGGAAGTCGCGTCGATGCTCGGCCTGTCGCTCGGCACGGTGAAGAAGCACCGCGAGAACCTGCAACGCAAGCTCGACTGCCACAGCGCCGCGGAACTGGCGCGCCTCGCGATCCGCGAGGGCCTGCTCGACGTCTGACGCGGCCCTCAGGCCGGCCCGCGCACCGTCAGCACCGGGCAGGTCGCGAGCCGTACCACGCGCTCGGCGACGCTGCCGAGCAGCGCATGGGCGAGGCCCGTGTGGCCCGCGGTGCCGAGCACGATCAGGTCGGCCGACACTTCCTGCGCCACCGCGAGGATCACTTCGTGCGGCCGGCCTTCGCGCAGTTCGGTGCGGCACGGAATGCCGGCGAACGCCGCCTGCGCCTGCTGCAGCTGTTCCTTCGCGCGCGCGCGCATCTCCTCCAGCAGCTGCGGGAACATGGCGGTCATGCCGAGGCCGCGGACCGGGAAGTTCATCTCCGGCAGCACGTGCACCAGCGTGACCTCGGCGCCGAAGGCCTTCGCCATCGCGGCGGCATGGTTCGCCGCGTGGGCGGCGGAAGGCGAGAAGTCGGTCGGGCAGACGATGCGGCGGATCGTGATCATCGGGTTCCTCGGGCTCCGGGCGACGCGCGAGCGCGGCACCGGCGGCAGCACGCTAGGCTAGTCGGCGATGGATCTCGAACCAGTCGGCATCGTTCCCCCGGACGTCGACGGCCTGATCGGCCGCGACCCCGTCGTGCAGCGCATCGAGGCGATGCTGGACGAAGACCGTCTCGACGAGGCGATCGCCGCGATCGAGGACGCGATGGACAAGGGCGAAGGCAATCAGCTGGATCTGACCTTCCTGCTAGGTGATGCCAACCTGGGGCTCGGCAAGGCCGTGGAAGCCGAACGGCATTTCCGCGCCGTGCTCGAGCAGGATCCCGACTGCCCGTCGTCGCGCTGCTGGCTGGCGATGTCGCTGTTCCTGCAGTGGCGTTTCCCGGAAGCCGAGGTCGCGGTCGCCGCGGCGCGCGAGCTGCCCGACGCCATCGTCGATGCCGACGTGATCCACGGTGCCTTGCTCGAACGGCACGGCCGCTTCGACGACGCGGAGCCGTTCTTCCTGCGCGCCTCGGCGACGGCGCCGGACAAGTACCCGGTGCCGGTGCGCATGAGCCGCGACGAGTTCGCGCGCGAGGTGCGCAAGGCCGCGCGCAAGCTGCCGCGCCAGTTCCGCACCGGGCTCGATCGCGTGCCCGTCATCGTGCAGGACGTGCCCGACGAAGCGCTGGCGCAGGGGCCCGATCGCGAAGAGGTCGCGCCCGACATCCTCGGCCTGTTCGACGGCGTGCCGCTGCCGGAGACGAGCCAGTTCGACCTGCCGCAGCTGAAGCCGAACACCATCTACCTGTTCCAGCGCAACCTCGAGCGCGCCGCGAAGAACCGCGACGACCTGATCGAGCAGATCCGCATCACGCTGTACCACGAGCTCGCGCACTACCTCGGCTTCGAGGAAGAGGACATGGGCGACCTCGGCCTCGAGTGAGCTGGCGCGCGTTCAGCTCGCGTCGGCCTTCACCGTCTCGCCGAGGAACGTCATCAGCGTGCGCAGTTCGTCGTAGTCCGGGTGCTTCAGCCGGAACCAGGTGTTGACGAGCCAGCCCTTGTCGAGGCCCTTGGTCGCCGTTCCCTGCGCTGGCACCGCG
>CAMAUH010000312.1 GCA_945861365.1 Candidatus Kuenenia stuttgartensis | reverse complement strand
ATGCATCGCCCTTGCCGAGCGCGGTGCGCGCCTCCGCGATGGTGTCGTCCGGCCCGGATTCGTTGAGGGCGACGTACACGACGATGCCCGCGAGCGCGAGCAACGCGGCGGCCAGCATGGCGAGGAAGCTGTTGCGGAACATGGCGACGCGGACCTTATAGCCAGACGACGGCGGCGCTGGCCACGACCTCAGCGGATGCCCAGCTTGCGCAGCTTGTGGAACAGCGTGCTGCGGTTGATGCCCAGCAGCTTGGCGGCATGTTCGCGGTTGCCGCCGCAATGGCGCAGCGCGTTCTCGATGATGCGGCGTTCCGGTCCGACCAGCGCCTCCTTCAGCGGCAGCGGCGGTCCCGCGCTGTCGTCGACGGCCAGTTCCGGGCCGGGTCCGGCATCGCCGCGGTTGCGCAGCTGGGCCGGCAGGTCGGCGGCGTCGATGGTGGCGCCCTGGCTCAGCACGACGGCGCGTTCGACGACGTTCTCGAGCTGGCGCACGTTGCCGGGCCACGGGGCGGCGAGCAGCGTGGTGATCGCGGCCGGTGAGAAGTGCAGGTCGGGCCGGCCGTGCTCGGTCGCGAAGCGGCGCAGGAAGTGCTCCGCCAGCGTCTGCACGTCGCTCTTGCGTTCGCGCAGCGGCGGCATCTCGATGCTGACGACGTTGATGCGGTAGTAGAGGTCTTCGCGGAACTCGCCGACCTTCACCGCCTGCTCGAGGTCCTTGTTGGTGGCGAGCACGACGCGCACGTCGACCGGGATGGTCTTGGTGTCGCCGACGCGTTCGATGATGCGGTCCTGCAGCACGCGCAGCAGCTTGACCTGGAACGCCGGCGAGCTGGTGCCGATCTCGTCGAGGAAGATCGTGCCGCCGGCGGCGGCTTCGAACTTGCCGACCTTGTCGCGCACGGCACCGGTGAAGGCGCCCTTGACGTGGCCGAACAGTTCCGACTCCAGCAGGGTCTCCGGCAGCGCGCCGCAGTTGACCTCGACGAACGGCGCCTGCTTGCGCGCACTGAGGGCATGCAGCGCGCGCGCCAGCAGGGTCTTGCCGGTGCCCGATTCGCCGGTGATCAGCACGGTCGTGCGCGCCTGTGCGACGGCCTTCACGGTCTTGAAGATCGCCTGCATGCGCGGGTCGGTGCCGACCACGTTGTCCAGGCGCAGACGGTCGTCGAGCGCGGTCTTCAGCGCCTGGTTCTCGCGCTGCAGCGCCGACTTCTCGAGTGCGCGGTCGACGGCGACCAGCACCTGGTCCGGTGCGAACGGCTTGCCGAGGAAGTCGGCAGCACCCTGCCGCATCGCCGCCACCGCGTCCTGAACCGAGCCGAACGCCGACAGCAGCACCACGGCGGTCTCCGGATGCAGCGATTGCACCTGGTGCAGCAGCTGCATGCCGCCGCCGCCGGGCAGGCCGAGGTCGCACAGCACGAGGTCGACGTCGCCATCGCCGAGCGGCGCCAGCGCCTGCGGCATGTCGGCGACGGCGTCGAGTTCGTAGCCGCGTTGGCTCAGCAGGGCCCGCAGGTCCTGCTGGGAGCGGGGATCGGGATCGGCGACCAGGATCTTCGTCATGGGGTTCGCAGCTGGCACCGTCGCGGCCGGGCGACTGCAGTCGTCATCGGCAGACGGGGGAGCATCGCTGCAGTCGCGGTGCCGCGACGCTTGGTCGGCTGCCGCCGGGTGCTAGCCTGCGCGACCCGCCGATGCCTTGGTTCCGCCGTGATCCCGTTCCGCCAGCTGCAGCGCCCGCCGAGGAACGGTTGGCCGACGTGCTGGCGGCGGTGCGCCGCGTCGAGCTGCGGCCCGGCAACCTGATCACCGACGTGCTGACCGGCGGTTACCGCTCGACGTTCCGCGGCAGTGGCGTCGAGTTCCACGACGTGCGCGAGTACGTCGAAGGCGACGAGCCGCGCACCGTCGACTGGAACGTCACCGCCCGGCTCGGGCGGCCGTTCGTGAAGCGCTACGTCGAGGAACGCGAACGCACGCTGGTGTTCGCGCTCGATCTGTCCGGCGCGATGGCGAGCGGGTTCGGGGCGTGGTCGCTGCGGCAGGCCGCGGCGCGGCTGTGTTGCTGCCTCGGCCGGCTGGCGATCGACAACCACGATCGGCTCGGCCTGATCGCCGGGGCGCGCGCCGTGCGCCGCTTCGTGTTGCCGCGCGCCGGGGGTGGCCACGTGCTGCGGGTGCTGCGCGATTGCGTCGAGATGCCGCTCGAGACGGGGGCTGGCGACATCGAGCCGTTGCTGGCGCACGCGGCCGGGCGGCTGCGGCGGCGCACGGTGTTGTTCGTGCTGTCCGACTTCGCCGGTACGACGCCGTGGCCATCGCTGCTGCCCTGCGCCCGCCGCCATGACGTGGTCGCGGTGCGGCTGCTGGCGCCGGAAGTGCTGTCGCCGCCGCCGGCCCTGCTGGCGGTGCGCGATCCGCTGCACGGGGAGCGCACCTGCATCGACTTCGCCGCCGCCGGACCCCGCGCCGAGTACGCGGCGCGGGTGCAGCAGTGGCGGGCTGTGCGCGACGAGCAGTTCGGCCGCGCCGGCGTCGACGTGATCGACCTGGTGCTGCCGATGCAGCCCGAACTCGACGCGGTGGTGCAGCCGTTGGCGCGGTGGTTCCGGCGGCGTTCGCTGCGGGCGGTGCGGCGGTGAGGTGGTGCCCGTTCGCGTTGTGCGCCGCGTTGCTCGGCTGGTTGCCAGCGCAGCACGCCGAACTGCGCGCGGCGTTGCCGGCGACCGAGCTGCACTGGGGCGAGGCGTTCGAGCTGCAGGTCGTCGTGCGCTGGCCCGCCGCGACCGAACTGGCGCCGATCGACGCGCGGCAGTTCGCGCCGCTGCAGGTGGAGCTGCTGTCGGCACCGGTGGTCGGCACCGCGTCCGAAGCCGTGTTCCGCTATCGCGCGCGCGCGCTCGCCGTCGGCGATCTCGTGGTCGGTCCGGTGGTCGTGCGCAGTGCCGCGGGGGCTGGCACCGCGAGCTGTGCACCGTTGCCGCTGCGCGTGCGGTCGGCGTTGCCCGACCCGGCCGGCGCACTCGAGTGGCCGGGCGACGTGCGGGAGCCGGCGATGGCTGGCCGATCGCTGCTGTTCGCCGGGATCGCGTTGCTGGTCGGGCTCGCCGGCGTCTGGTGGTGGCGACGGCCAGCGGCCGCGCAGCCCGGTGCGGTCGTCGTCGCCGACGACTTCGGCGCTGCCCTCGCCGCGCTGTCGCTGCCGGCCGATGCAGCGGCGACCGCGGCGTTCTATCGCGACGTGAAGGCGCTGCTGCGGGCGCACGCGAGCCGTCGGCATGGCCTGCGCGCCGATGTCGCGACCAGCGAGGAACTGCTGCGCGCGCTGCCGGAACGGGAACTGCTGGCGCGCTGCCTGCTGGCCTGCGATGGCGTGCTGTTCGCGGCGATGCAGCCGGCGGCCGCGGCGCACGCGGCGGCGCGGCAGGCGGCGATCGACTGGGTGCGGACTGCTTCGGCGGTGGCGTCGTGATGGCCACTTCGCTCGGGTTCCAGTGGGGCGCGCCGGCCTGGTTCTGGTTGATGCCGCTGTTGGCACTGGCCGCCTACCTGGCCGCGCGCCGGCAGCCGTACGCGCGCTTCGCCAGCGCGCTGCCGTGGGCGACCCAGGCCAGGGGACCGCTGCCGCGCGGTCTGCGTGGCCGTCTGGTCGCGCTGCCGGCCTGGCTCGAACTGCTGGCGCTCGCCTGCTGCACCGCGGCGTTGGCGCAGCCGCGCGAGGTCGTGCCCGCACCGCCTTCGGTGCCGGGCCGCGACCTGTTGCTGTGCCTCGACACCAGTTCGTCGATGGCGGCCGACGATCTGGCGCCCGGACGCAGCCGGCTCGAGGTCGGCAAGGCCCTGGCCGCCGACTTCGTGCGCACGCGCAGCCACGATCGCGTCGGCTTCGTCGCGTTCGCGCGCTACGCCGACCTGCGCTGCCCGCCGACGCGCGACCATGCCGCGTTGCTGGAGTTGCTGGCGCCGCTCGCGTTGGTGGCGAAGGAAGGCCCGGAGGACGCGACCGCGATCGGCGCCGCGACGCTGGCCGGCGCGGCGTCGCTGCGGCGTTCGGCGGCGAAGGGCCGCGTGCTGGTGCTCGTAACCGATGGCGAGGAGAACGTCGCCACGGCCGAGACGCCGCAAGAGATCGCGCCGCTGCATGCCGCGCAGTTCTGCCGGGAAGCGGGCATCCGCGTGCACACGATCGTCGTCGGCAAGGGCAGCCAGCGCGCCGATGGCAGCTTCGCGCCGCTCGACACCACGGCGGTGCGGCAGCTGGCCGAGGTCACCGGCGGCCGCGCGTTCGTCGCCGGCGATGCGGAGCAGCTTGCGGGCGTCTACCGGGCCATCGATGCGCTCGAACCGGTCGCGTTCGAGCAGCGCGGCGTCATCGTGCACGAGTGGTTCCCGGTGCTGATCGGCGTTGGCCTGGCACTGCTGTTGGTGGCGCAGGTCGTGGCTGCGACGTGGTTGCGGAGGCTGCCGTGAACGGGCTCACGTTCGCGTGGCCGTCGTACTGGCCGCTGTTGCTGCTGTTGCCGGCGGCGGCATTGTGCGTGCAGCGCCTGTGGCGGCGCGCGCGCCGCATCGCCGAACGGCAGGTCGGCCCGCGCCTGGCGGCGGTCGCCGGTTGGTCGGTGCACCGCGCGCTCGCTGGTTGCTGCGCGGTCGCGGCGCTGCTGGCGGTGTTGTTCGCACTGCTGCGGCCAGTCACGCTCGCGGCCACTGCCGACGTCGGGCCGGACGTCGTGCTGTGCATCGACGTGTCGCGCACGATGGCGGCGCGGGATGTCCAGCCGTCGCGTCTGCAGGCCGTGCAGGCGGCGATCGCCGCCTTCGCCGCCACGGTGCGCAGCGGTCGCTGCGGGCTCGTCGCGTTCGCCGGGCAGGCGCAGCTGGTGGTGCCGCTGACCACGGACCTCGACGCCGTGGCGCAGTTGGCGAACGAACTGCAGCCGGGCGATCTCGGTGGTGGCTCGCACCCGGGTTCAGCGATCGAGCTGGCGGCGAGCATGCTGCTGCGGGGCGGCCGGCCCGGCGAGATCGTGGTGCTCGGCGATGGCGAGGACTTCGTCGGCGACGCGGTCGAACGGGCGGTGGCCGCAGCGGCGCAAGGTTGTTGCGTGCACACGCTCGGCGTCGGTGACGAGCGCGGCAGCAAGATCCCGACGACCGTGGCCGGCGTCGAGGCGTTCCTGCGCGATGGCGCCGGCAACGATGTGGTCTCGCGGCGGGAGACGGCCACGCAGCAGGCGATCGCGCGGGCCGGTGGTGGCAGCGCGCGGGAACTCACCGCGGCGGCCGATCTCGCCGGGTTGCATGGCGAGTTCATGGTCGGCCGGGCCGCGCGCGCTGCCCTGCAGCGCGGCGAGCTCGCGCCGGTGCACCAGTTCATGTGGCCCTTGCTAGCTGCGTTGCTGTTCTGGACGCTGCGCGATCTGCTTCCCCGCCGCCGATGATGCGCTCGCTGTCGTTGCTGTTGC
>CAMAUH010000311.1 GCA_945861365.1 Candidatus Kuenenia stuttgartensis | reverse complement strand
GTCGTTGAGCACCGCGTAGTGCACCAGCCGGAAGCCATTGCGGTCGCAGCCGCGAGCGAATGCCGCACGCAGCGCGGCGTAGGCGTCCTTGCGGCGCAAGGCCGGCAGGTTCTCGCGCAGCTTCGCCGTCACGTGGGTCGGGAACCGCGCCGCCAGCGGCGCGCGCGACGTGTGTGCGACTCCGGCCCGGTCACCCTTCGGCTTGCGGCCGGCGCCGGTGCGGCGGCCGCCGTGCTGCGCCTTGAAGGGGAGTGCCGGCTGCTGCGGTTGGCGGTTCCTCGTCGATCGTGAACGACCCATCTTGATTAAGCAGTATTCTAGCATGTCGAAGCCCCCATGCAAGAGGCTGCGGGGGTGCAGACCGGTGCCTTGGTCGCACTTCCAGCTGGAGACAGGGGTCCCAAGGAACCGGGGAAGCCGGGGTCCCCGGTCGGCGCGCGGACGGCGGCGAGGATCGCCGCTACGTGTGCGACGCGAACACCGGGTCGTTGCTCGGCGAAGAGGGGTACGACGACAAGCCGTTCCTGGATCGCCTGCGGCGGCTCAGCGCGCCGGTGCTGTCGTCGTCGGCGTGGGGCCCGGATGCGCGACGCGCGTCATCGCCGCCATGCGACCGAGGTCCGAGCGCCACACCATCTGCGTCGTGCTGTACGAGCCATCGGCGTGGCGGTACCAATCGAGGCCGGCCTCGCTGCGTTCGATCCCGACGATCGGGCTCCACGGGAACGCGCCCCAGAACTGCTTCAGCGGTGCCGCATCGATGGCGTCGTTGAGCGTCGGCATCGTGCTGCCATCGGGCAGCACGAGCTGGCGGGAACGGTCTTCGGCGGTCTTCGTCGGCGGGGCCTGCGCCGGCAGCACTGCGCCGCTGGCTTGCTGCGCCGGCCCCTGCGGTGCTGTGGTCGTCGCTGCCGCCGGTGCCGTCGTGGAAGCCGGCGCGGTGGCCTGTTTGGACGTGGCGTACATCAGCCACGTCGCCGACAGCCCCAGCACCGCCGCGATGCCGAAGATGCGCAGCTCCACGATCACAGGTGCACCACCTGCGCGTTGGTCCATTCGGCGAGGGCGTTGTTGACGTCCCAGACGATCGACTGGAACACGAAGTTGGTGCCGACCAGCGTCGGCGACAGCGTGTTCGGCAACGCGATCGTGACTTCGCGCGCGCCGTTGTTCAGCGACGTGACGCCGAGCGGCACCGCGGTGCTGCTGTCGCCCAGGAAGCTGTGGCCGATCAGGGTCGGGTAGAGCAGGCCCTCATAGTACGGAAACTGGAAGCCGACCGAACCGCCCAGGAACACCACCCCGTACGGCGCCAGGTTGTCCGTGATGCGCATCACGAGCCCGTCGCGCCGCGGCGTGCCGCTGATGTCGGGCCACAGCCCGTTCATGCTGAAGTTGGCGCCCGGTGCGCCGAGGCGGGTGCTGGTCGGGTCGTTGCCGCCGATGTGCAGGTTGGGGCTCGTGACGAACGGGCCGAGGATGTAGCTCCATGGCGTCGCGAACGACACGCCGGGTGCAGCGAGGCCGGCCCAAGTCGGCCGTGGCGCACCGGCGCGGTGGTTCTCACCGAGCGTGGCACCGGTGCCCGCGTTCAGCAGGTCGGCGCGGAACAGCGAGTGGCCGTCGGTCGCCGGCCACAGCGGGTTGGCGGGCAGCGTGATGCCGACGTAGTAGCGGGGCGGCGCCAGCACGCTGGGGTCGCTGGCCGCCAACAGCGGTTGGGCCAATCCGCCGGTGATGCCGAAGCCGTCGTACATGATCCACGTGCCGCGGTTGGGGTTCGTGGATGGCGGCGAGGTCAGGCCGCTGATGCGCAGGAACTCGGCGCTCGCGCTCATGTCCGGGCCGGTGCCCGCGACGAGGCCGTTGCGGACGATCAGGCCGTAGGTCTCGACCGTCGACAGCTTCTCGTCGGCCAGCCAGTGGTAGACGCCGAACAGCCGCGGGAGTCCGTTCGCATCACCGATGCCACGGAAATGCTGGGTGTCCAGCTCCATCAGCGCCTCAGCCGCATTGCTCATGTCCGGGCGACCGACGAACGACGTGCACGTCACCGTCTGCCGTTCCGGATCCTGGGGATAGAAGAGGAACGGATTGACCTGCGCGAGCAGGGGACTGGCCAGCAGGGTGAGGGCGGCCAGTGAGATCGTTGACTGCATTTTGGGGTCCGTTGGATCGACGGAATGCAGTGAGAGAGAAGCGGCGGCAGCAGATAGCGCCATGGGCCATCCGGGTAACAGCAGGAATCCTGTTCGCGGGCCGGTGGTGCATTGTGCGGGCCCCGGCGGCATGGGATCGTCCGCAACCCCTTGCTGCACCGCTTCGAGATCAGCCTCGCCGACGTCGATCGCGGCGTCTACCAGGACCTGGACCTGCGCGTCGCGCGCCATCCGTCCGAGGACAACGCCTACCTGCTGACCCGCGTGCTGGCGTTCGCGCTCGAGCACCAGGAAGGCCTCGCCTTCAGCCGCGGCCTCGCCGAAGCCGACGAGCCGGCGCTGTGGGTGCGCACCGGTGACGGCCGTGTGATCGAGTGGATCGACATCGGCGCCCCGGCCGCCGATCGCCTGCACCGCGCCGCCAAGCTGGCCGAACGGGTGGTGGTCTGGTGCCATCGCCGCCCCGACATGCTGCAGCAGCGCTGCGCCAAGGAGAAGGTGCACAAGGGTGAGCAGATCCGGCTGGTCAAGGTGCCGACCGCCCTGCTCGAGGCCCTCGAACGCAAGCTGGACCGCAACAACCGCTGGGACCTGTCGCGGCACGAAGGCCTCGTCACGATCGTCGTCGGCGGCGAAGCGATCGAGACGGTGTTCGAAGCGGTGCCGCTGCTGCCGGCTCCCGAGTAGCGGCGCGCCCGCTCAGTCGTTCAGGATGCGTGCGACGGCGCCGGCGAGTTCGCTGCTCGAGTAGGGCTTCTGCAGCAGCTCCACGTGGGCGCCATCGCGGTCGAGCCGCATCGCTTCGTCGGCGAGGTAGCCGCTGACGAACAGCACGCGCAGCGCGGGGCGCGCCGCGAGCAGGCGCTGGGCCAGCACCTTGCCGCTGATGCCCGGCATCACCACGTCCGTCACCAGCATGTCGATCGCCGGATCGGCGGCGGCGATGGCGAGTGCTTCTTCGCCGCTGGCGGCGACCAGGACCTCGTGCCCCGCCGTACGCAGGATGCGCGCCGCCAGCTGGCGGTTGGGTCCGTCATCCTCGACCAGCAGGATGCGGCGGCCTCGCCGCGGACGGGTGTGCGCAGCCGCGGCCGGCGAGCTGGTCGGGTCCGGCGGCAGCACGCACGGCCAGCGCAGCTCGAACGTCGCGCCGGCGCCGGGCGCGCTGTCGACGCGGATCGCGCCGCCCGATTGGGTGACGATGCCGTAGACGGTCGCGAGGCCGAGGCCGGTGCCCTTGCCCTTCTCCTTGGTGGTGAAGAACGGCTCGAACAGCTTCGCCTTGACGTCGGGAGTCATGCCGACGCCGGTGTCGCTGACCCGCACGCAAACGATCGGGGCGTGCTGTGGGGAACGTTCGGCGCGGATCTCGACGCGCAGGTCGCCGCCGTCGGGCATCGCATCGCGGGCGTTGATGACCAGGTTCAGCAGCACCTGCTCGAACTGGCCCCGGTCGGCCTGGATGCAGCCCGACGCCGGTGCATCGACCACGAACCGCATGTTCGCCTCCAGCAGACGCCGCAGCATCGGCTCGAGTTCCAGCAGGTTGGTCGCCGGATCGAACACCTCGGTGCGCACGACCTGCTTGCGGCCGAAGGCCAACAGCTGGCGCGTCAGCCCGGCGCCGCGTTCGGCGGCCTTCAGGATCTGCTCGACCAGGTCGCGGTTCGGGTCGGTGGCGCCCAGCGTGTCGCGCAGCACGCCGGCGAAGCCGAGCACCGCGGTCAGGATGTTGTTGAAGTCGTGCGCGACGCCGCCGGCCAGCAGCCCGACGGCCTCCAGCTTCTGCGACTCGCGCAGCTTGGCCTCGAACTGCAGCCGCATGCGCTCGGCCTCGACGCGATCGCCGACGTCCCACGTGAACTGCACGACGGCCGTGATCGCGCCGGTGTGGTCGGCGACCGGGAAGAACAACTGGTCGAGATCGCGCTGCAGCGAGCCGTTCGCCGCACCTTCCACCTTGCGGCGCTCGAGCTCGACGGGTTCGCCGGAGCGGCAGCGCAGGAACGCCGCCGTCGCACCGGTGCTGGCGGCGACCGGGTCGGTGAGCACGTCGAACGTGGCACCGGGCTCGATGCCGAGCAGGCGGTGCTGGGCGGCGTTGCAGCGGCGGGAGGTGCCGTCCGGGCCGAAGATCTGGATGCCGATCGGGCTGCCATCGAGGATGGCGGTCAGGAACTGCTCGCGTTCGCGCGCGCTCGCCTCGGCCGCGGCGCGGGCCTCCGACTCGATGGCGACGGCGAGCTGGCTGGCGATGGTGCACGCGAACTCGATCTCGTCGTGGCGCCACGTGTGGGCCTTGCCGACGTGCTCGAGGCACAAGGTGCCGTAGCCCCGGCCGCTGAACAGGATCGCGGCGTCCAGCATCGACGTGATGCCGTTCGGGCGCAGATAGGTCTCGATGTAGCCGGCGGTGCGCGGGTCGCCGTACGGATCGCTCGCGTCGACGTAGCGCGACCGCGACAGCTGTTCGTACTCGGCCGAATACAGCGAACCGGGCATCAGATCGCCCGCTTCGTGGCTGTTTTGCGTGCGGCGATGCAGGTCGATGCAGCGCAGGTCGCGGTTCGCCGACTCGAACAGCCACAGCGATACCCGCTCGCAGTCGAACAGCGCCGCGAGCCGTTCGGTCAGCGTGCGCACGATCGGGCCGAAGGTGTCGCGGGTGATGTGCGTGCGCACCAGCCACTCCAGCAGCAGCTGCTGTTCGACGGCATGTGCCGAGCGCGCCTGCTCCGCCGCCGCGGCGGCCTGCTGCGCGGTGATGACGCGGTCGATCGCCAGCACCGCAGGCCGGCCTTCCCATGTGATCCGGCGCGCGCGGGCTTCGATCGCCAGCTCGGTGCCGTCCCTGCGCCGATGGTGGCCCTCGAAGGTGATGGTCTTGCCGGCGCGCAGCGCCACCAGCCGCCCCTCGGCGTGCGCTGCGGTCGAGCTGGTGTCGAGCACCTCGATCAGCGAGCGTCCGAGCAGTTCCTCGCGCCGGTAGCCATAGGTCTCCTCGGCGGCGTGGTTCATGTAGAGGATGCACCCCGTCTCCGCGCCTTCGAGGCCGATCACGAACGTCGGGTCGGGCACGTGGTCGGCGAGCAACCGGAACTGCTGCTCACGCTCGATCAGCGAAGCGGTCGTGCGGGTCAGCTCCGTGACGTCGCGCAGGGTCGACAGATGCAGGCCGGGCTGGATGTTGGCGACGGCGCGGTAGTCGAAGACCCCTTCCCGGCCGCTGCGGTCGCGCAGCAGCGTGCGGCCTTCGTCGCGCCCCTTGGCCAGGAACGCGGCCCATGCCGGCCGCCACTGTTCGCGCGT
>CAMAUH010000310.1 GCA_945861365.1 Candidatus Kuenenia stuttgartensis | reverse complement strand
TACACGCTGGTCCACTACGACGTGCTGGCGTGGGAAGCTCGCGCCTACGCGCACGTGCTGCAGCGGCTGTGCGACCGCGGGCTGCCGGTGCAGGACCTGCGCTTCGAGCCCGAACGCTTCGCGCGCGGCCTGATCCTCGACGTGCAGCTCGGCAATCTCGTCAAGTGCAACCGCTTCGGCTACGTGACGCAGGCGGCGCACGGCACCCGCATGCTGCCGCACGACGAGCAGCGCCGCACCTACAGCCAGGTCTGGGTCGACCTCAGCGACCACCGCTGGGTGTTCCTCAACACGCTGTTCTCGCACAGCGAAGCGTGCCTGTACGCGCAGCTGGTCGATCGCTTCGACGCCGGCGCGCTGCCGGTCGGCCTCGACTACCGCCGCCTGTACGACACCGTCATCGACGCGATGAACGGCGCGCACCTCGAAGGCCAGCTGAAGGCCGAGATCATCGCCGACCCGGAACGCTTCGTGGACCTCGACCCGCAGCTGCTGCAGACGCTGCTCGACCTGAAGCACGCCGGCAAGAAGCTGTTCCTCGCCACCAACTCCGAATGGCACTACACGCGCGCGATGATGGCCTTCGCGCTAGGGCCATGGCTCGACGCGATCGGCGGCAGCGACCAGCAGTGGCGCTCGCTGTTCGACCTGGTGATCGTGCAGGCGAAGAAGCCGGCATTCTTCGAGCAGCAGACGCCGTTCCTCGAGGTCGTCGACGACGCGGGTGCCACGGTGCCGCTGCAGGGCCCGCTGCGCGCCGGCGCGATCTACCGCGGCGGCAATGCCGAAGCGGTGCAGCGCCACTTCGGCCTCGACGGCAGCGAGATCCTGTACGTCGGCGACCACGTCTACGCCGATGTGCACGTGTCGAGCAGCATCCGCCGCTGGCGCACCGCCCTGGTGCTGCGCGAGCTGGAGGAGGAAGTGCGCGCCGAGGCCGCGTTCGCGCCGCAGCAGCACGAACTCGAGACGCTGATGCGCGAGAAGGAGCAGAAGGACCACGAGCAGGCGACGCTGCGCCTGGCGCTGCAGCGCCTCGAGCACCGCAGCGCGCTGCCGAACGGCGTCAGCGGCGGTGCCGGTGCGCTGCACGAACGGCTACGCGCGCTGCGCTCGGAGCTCGAAGCGCTCGACCACCGCATCGGGCCGCTGGCGCACAAGGCGGCGAGCCTCGGCCATCCGGTCTGGGGCCCGCTGATGCGCGCCGGTGCCGACAAGAGCCGGCTGGCGCGGCAGATCGAACGGCATGCCGACGTCTACACGTCGCGGGTGTCGAATCTGCTGTACCTGACGCCGTTCGGGTATCTGCGGGCCGCGCGCGGCAGCCTGCCGCACGACGTGCATCGGCCTGGATAAAGCAAGGCGCTGCTTTTGCGATAGGCGACGTTCCTGAAGGCGCTGCGGGGCGGCGAGATCGCCTGACCCGGGCGAAGCACCGCGCCACGGCGATCACCGCGCCGCTATCCTGCGCCGCTCCCCCAACCTCTTTCGAGGAACCACATGCTGATGACACTGCTCGTGCCGCTGCTCGCGGCACCCCAGGGCCCGCAATTCGGCGAGCCCGTGCGACTGCGCGGCGGCGACGACTTCGTGAAGGTCGAAGCCCCCGGCTATGCCTGCCCCGCCTGGCACGACGTCGACAACGACGGCAAGAAGGACCTGCTGGTCGGCCAATTCAAGGACGGCAAGATCGCCATCCACAAGAACCTCGGCGGCGGCAAGCTGGCCGCGCGCCAATGGCTGATGGCGGAAGGCGAGATCGCCGAAGTCCCCGGCGTCTGGTGATGCACGTCCTCGACTCCACAGTTCGTGGAGCTCAATGGTGACGGCCACCTCGACATCCTGTCCGGCTCGTACTCGCGGCACGAAGCCGAGATGGCGGGTCTGTTCCAGGTCCTGCACGGCAGCAAGGACGGCTGGAAGAAGCCGGTCGCGCTGAACGGCAGCGACGGCCAGCCCCTGATCCTGCCGATGGGCAGCGGCGAAGGCGACATCATCGATCGCATCTGCACGCGCCCGTTCGCGGTCGACCTCGATGGCGACGGCAAGCTCGACATCGTGTCGGGCAACTTCCGCGGCACGTTCGCGTGGTTCCGCGGCGAAGGCGGCGGCAAGTTCGCACCGGTCGCGACGTGGCTCGAAGTCGACGGCGACAAGCTGTCGGTCGGCATGCACGGCGATCCGTTCTTCGTCGACTACGACAAGGACGGCGACTTCGACCTGTTCAGCGGCAGCGCCGAGGGCGGCGTGTTCTGGTTTCAGAACGTCGGCAGCAAGACGGCGCCGAAGTGGAAGAAGGGCGTCACGCTGCTGGAAGCCGCAGGCCATGGCGCGCACGGCGCCGACGCGATCCAGTTCGGCGATGCGCACTGCAAGGTGCCGTCGGCGGACACGCGCGTGTGGGTCGACGATGTCGATGGCGACGGCAAGCTCGACCTGCTGGTCGGCGACCAGGTACGGCTGATGCACGCCGCCAAGGGCGTCGACGAGAAGGACGCCCGCAGCAAGTACGCGGCGTGGTCGAAGCAGCAGCAGGAGTTCTTCAAGAAGCCGCAGCCCGAAGACGAGGCTGGCCAGAAGGCCTGGCAGACCGAGTACGAAGCGCTCGACAAGGCGAAGGAGGCCTTCCTGATCGAGGAAGCCACCGGCTTCGTGTGGTTGTTGCGCGGGAAGTGATCGAGCCAGCAGGCGCTCGCCGCGTCACGACGCGGCGGCGAGCGCCTGCTCGATCGCCGCGCGCGTCTGCGCCCCGCGCAGCCCGAAGCGCACCACGCCGCGCGCATCGACGATGTAGGTGATCGGCGTCACGTTCGACCACCGCACCGAATGGAACGCCTCGACGAACTTCGCGTCGACCAGCGCGATCGGCCGGGCGTAGTGCTTGCGAGCGATCGTCGCTTCGGTCACCTGCGGCTCGAACTCCAGCACGCGATCCGCCATCACGTGCAACAGCACGACGTCGGCCGGCAGGTTCGCTTCGAGCTCGCGGATCGCCGGCGCCTCGTGCTCGCAGCTGTCGCAGTACGAGCGGAAGAAGTGCAGCACGACGCGCTTGCCAAGCAGGTCGGCGTTGCGCCACGTCACGCCGGCGCGATCGACGATCTCGAACGCGGGCAGCGATTGGCCGACCGCGTGCTGGATGCGGCCATCGACATGCCGGCGCACGAGCTTCGGCCCGAACACGGCGGCGGCGAGTGCCAACAGCGCGAAGACGGCAGCGATGCGGGTGCGGCGGCTCATGGCGTGGCGCTCAGAACTGCCGTTGCTCGCAGTTGGTCTTGAACCAGCCCGTCAGCGCATCGAAGCCGACCGCTTGGAAGCGCATCAGCTGGCCCGCGAAGATGCCGGGCGGCAGCGTGTAGAGCTTGGTCAAGCCGGGCGAGCCGATGCCGCCGGTGCCCGAGAACGAGATGCCGCCGAACATGCCGACGCCGTCCTCGATGACCAGCGCCAGCGCATAGGCCGGATCGATGCACAACGGCCCGATCGCGGTCGGCAACGTCGGCGAACCGGGGAACGACAGCATCAGCACGTACGGCACGTTCGCCGGAACCGCGCTGGTCTGGTTGCTGATCGACAGCACCAGGAACTGCCCCGCCGGCGTCGCCGTCAACCGGCGCGCGAACAGCGAGTAGGTCGCCTGCGTGATCGCGTTCGGCGTCGTGGCGGTCACCGTGATCGCACCGCCGGTCGCGGTCGCCGTCGCGGTCGTCTGCGCATAGCCGTTGGCGTCGGCGAGCACCGGGTTGGTCGTCGACAGCGACGCACCGCCGCTGACCGCGAAGTTGACCACGCCACCCGCCAGCGGGCTGCCCTGCGGATCGAACACGCGCGCGACCAACGGTGCCGGGAACGCTTCGCTGATGCTGACGCGCTGGTTGCTGCCGCTGATGCCGCTGATGCTCGGCACCGGACCGAGCAGACGGATGCGCTTCAGGGTGCCGCCGCCGCCGTGGCTGGTGAACCACAGGCCGCCGTCCGGGCCGAGGCGCATGCTGGTGGTCTGCCCGAAGCCGGTGCCGAAGTTGGTGGCACTGGGCTGGCCGGGGATCGACGCCGCCAGCACCCAACCGTTGGCGGTCTGCACGATGCGGCGCAGCTGGCCGGCGTAGTAGTCGGTGAAGAACGCGTTGCCTTCGAACGCGGGGCCGAAGTCGTACTGGCCGCCGAGATTGCGGTAGCGAGCGCCACCCATGATCGACTGCCAGCCGTTGCCGTGCGTCTCCCACGCGATCGGGTCGACGAGGCCCGCCGGCTGCGTGCCCGCGCAGGCGGAGCCGGCGACGTTGCCCTCGCGCCACGGCCAGCCGAAGTTGACGAGGTTCAGCGGGCCGACCGGACGCACGTACTCGGAGTACTCCTCGACCGAGCCGGCGCCGACGTCCCCGATGTAGACGTTGCCGGTGACCGGATCGATCTCCATGCGGAACGGGTTGCGCAGGCCGTGCGCGAGCAGCAGCTGGCGGAAGTCGGAAGCACTGCTCAGCGGGTTGTCGCCGGGGTTCAGCGCGCTGTACGGCGGCAGCGTCGTGCTGCCGCCGGCCGGCCGCTGGCTGACGTCGAGGCGCAGCAGGCAGCCGACCTGCGAGGTCAGCAGCTGCGCGTTGCACGACGTCGCGTCGTCGCCGCAGGTCAGATAGAGCTTGCCGTCGGGACCGAAGCGCACCGAGCCGCCGTTGTGGTTGCCGGCGTTGTCCGGCAGCACGCCGAGCAGCACGTGGCGCGAGGCGCCGGCGAACGCCAGGTTGCTGCTGCCCGGGTTGCCCAGGTCGCCCGTGCACGTGAAGCGGTCCAGGTGCATGAACGAGTCGAGCGAGCTCGAGTAGTAGACGTAGATCAGGCCGTTCGTCGCGAACGCCGGATCGGCGGCGATGCTGAGCAAGCCTCGTTCGCCGCCGGACTCGACGTTGGGCACGGTGCCGATCGTCGTCACGTTCGGATTGCCGCTGACGAACAGCGACACGCCGCCCGCCGAGTTGGCGATCAGGCAGCGGCCGTCGGGCAGGAAGCAGCAGTCGTTCGGCGTCGAAAGGCCGGTGGTCACCAGGTTGTCGATGACGAAGGTCGGTGGAAGGGTCTGCGCGACCAGTGACGGGGCGAGTGCGCAGACGCTGGCGAGCGCGAGCGCGGACAGGGAGCGGGACATCGGAACCTCTCGGGTGTGGCGAAACGCGCCGGGGGTGGGCGCGGGGTCGCGCACTCTACGCGGGAAGCCCGGGCGCGGGTCGGGGCAGTGCCCGGCATGTTGCCGATCCTGCTGGCCATGCCTGATTGCGAGCTGCCTCAAGTCGGGACCCGGGCGTGCCGAGAAAGCCGACACGCGGTTCCCCTGCCGCGCATCCCCAAGGAGGCCCCCATGTCGTTGCGTGCTTCGGCGTCGTCGTTCCTGCTGCTCGTGCTGGCAGCGTGCCATGCAGCGCCCCCACCGGCACCGCAGCCAAGCCCCGAACTGGTGCAGCTGCAGGCGGAGTTCGCGCAGCAGACGCGCCTGCTCAC
>CAMAUH010000309.1 GCA_945861365.1 Candidatus Kuenenia stuttgartensis | reverse complement strand
CGGCGTCAGATCACCGAACACGTAGCCCTCGTCGACCCGCGCGGCCCACATCACGAACCTCCCGCGACGGGTCGGCAGCAGGCGAGCAGCTCAACCATCGACCTGCTCGAGCGTCGTCAGCAGATGGTGCGCCTGCAGCTTCTGCACGTAGACCTCGGCCTGTTCGCGCCCACCACTCCACACCACGGAGCGGCCGGTCTTGTGCACTTCCATCATCAGCTTCTTCGCCTTGTCGACGGAGTAGCCGAACACCTGCATGAAGACCTTCGACACGTAGGTCATCAACGTCACCGGATCGTCGTGCACGATGACGTTCCAAGGCCGCGCCGTGGCTGGCCGCGTCTTGGTCTCGGTCTCGGTCTGTTCCTTGGTGGCGCCGTGGGCGGACATCGAAGCGGCGACTGTAGCGGCGGAAGACCCGCCGGGAAGGTGGCGGTGCGCGCAGCGCACCCGTCGCGGCATCACGGCGCGAGGACTTCGAGCTTGTTCAGCCCGAACAGCGGCACCAGCAACCGACCGCGCTTGCCATCGAAGCCACAGTCCGCCGGCTGTTCGAACTTGCCCGGCAAGGCAGTGCACTGGCCGGTGAGGTCGAAGCGATAGACGCAGGCACCGGCCCACGACGTGGCGAGCCAGAACGGCTTGCCGTCCGCGCCAGCCTCGACACGCACGAGGCCGTCGAGTTGCGCCATCGGCGCCTTGCCGAGGTCGGTGCGGATGCCGCGCCCGTCGATCTGGAAGAACGTCCCGTCGCGCCAGCTGACGACGTAGACGCCCCCTTCCCGCGCGACGAGGCCGTTGGGTTGGCCGAGTTCGGGCGTCTTCGCCAACGCCTGCACCTTGCCGTCCGGTTGCACGCGCCAGATCGCGTCGGTGCCGGTCGCGGCGAAGTTGGCGTCGAGGCCGGTGTCGCTGCAGTAGATGGAGCCATCGGGCCCGGCACTGACGTCGTTCAAGAACGTGGCGCCAGCGATCACGACGTCGCCGAGCGGCGCGCCGCTGTTGCGGTCGAACTTGCGCAGCGTGTCGATGTCGCTGACCCACAGCACGTCGCCGACCAGCGCCATGCCCTTCGGCGCGTGCAGCGTGACCCCGCCGTGGCCACCGCGGATCCAGCGGCGCACCATCGCACCACCCTCGGGCTGCACGCGGCTGATGTAGCCGTTGTTGTCCTTCTGCAGCGGCGCCCCGTTCAGGTTGCTGACGAGGTAGATGTCGGCCGCGACGTCGTGCAGCACCGACTCCGGCGTG
The DNA here is from genome assembly GCA_945861365.1 of Candidatus Kuenenia stuttgartensis. GTDB lineage: Bacteria > Planctomycetota > UBA1135 > UBA1135 > UBA2386 > UBA2386. The sequence continues at coordinate 4,263 of CAMAUH010000309.1, read as the reverse complement.
TCGAAGCCGGGTGGCTCACTGGCGCAAGCGCCGAAGGCGACGAACAGGGGCAACCAGACGCGGGTACGGGGCATCACCATGTCTCCTTCTGGCCAGCGAGGCGCAGGATCGTGTCCCACTCGGCGGCGGTCACCGGCTGCACCGACAGCCGGCTGCCGCGCTGCAGCAGCATCATGTCCGCCAGCGCCGGCTCGGTCTTGCAGCGTTCGCGCGTCAGCGGCTCGCGGAACGGCGCCACGCACTCGATGTCGACGACGAACCAGGTCGGATCCGACGGATCGCTGTCGGGGTCGTGGTAGTCGCTCTTCGGCTCGAACGCGGTCGGGTCCGGGTAGCCGTCCTTCACCACGCGCGCGATGCCGACGATCGCCATCGGCTCGGCATTGCTGTGGTAGAAGAGCACGCCGTCGCCGGTGCGGATCTCGTCGCGCAGCAGGTTGCGCGCCTGGTAGTTGCGCACGCCGCTCCAGAAGGTGCGGCGATCGCTCTGCAGCTGCGCGAACGAGTAGCTGTCGGGCTCCGACTTGAACAACCAGTAGCGGCGGGCGCGCCCAGGCGCAGCGGCCTTGCCTTCGGTTCGTGGTTTCGCGGTCGCCATCGGTCGCGCGACGATAGCGACGCGCGCAGCACTCGCTACTGCCAGAGCGCCCGCAGGCCCTGGCTCGGCAGCGTGCCGAGTTCGAACGCGACCGGCCCGGCCACGGCCTGCACGACCAGCGGCGCATCGGCGGCGCGGTCGAACACGCGGATCTCGCCGAGTTCGTCGCCGTTGCGGCGCATCAGCTTGACGGTGTAGTCGGGCTGCGCGAACGCAGCACCGCGCGCATCGACCGCGCGCTTGCCGAACAGGTCGCGCAGCACGTCGTTGGCGAACTCGCCGACCTCGGGGCGCGGCCCTGGCTGGCCGACCCGGGCCCACACGCCGTCCTGCAGCACGAAGCTGGCGGCGCGGCCATCGCGATGCGACAGATCGAGGCGCTCGATCGCCGCGTTCTGCTGGATCACGCGCAGCGCGCAGTAGTCGGTCCACGGCCGCTGCAGCGAATCGACCGGCGCCTTCTGCACCAGCACGATCGTGCCCGGTTCGTCGGCGCGGCAGCAGTGCAGCACCGCTTCGTCGACCAGCGTCGAAGCACTGCCGAACCACAGCGTGCTGGTGCCGATGCCTTGGCCACCGCGCACCGTGACGGTCAAGCGCTGGGCCGGATCGAGCCCGAACTTTGCATCCGCGATCGACGGCTTCTGGCCGTCGGCACCGCGCACGAACTCGCGCGCGACCAGCTGGTTGACGGCGAACGCGGCCTCGTTGCACGGCGTCGGCGCCGTCTCGAACTCGACCGGCTCGACCAACCGCCATGGCGTCGACGGCGACTCGCGCGTCAACCGCACCCGCTCGCCGCGGCCCTGCCCGGGATCGACGACCAGCTCGAGCAGTTCCTCGAACGTGCTCTCGCCCATCGGCAACAGGATGCGCGCCCGCAGGTTGTCGGCCGCGTTGGTGAAGATCTGCTGGTAGAGCTGGCTCTCGCAGGCGATCACCACGTCGCGCGCCGGCAACACTCCGTACAGGTGCCCGAGTTCCTGCCACAGCCGCACCGACTCCTCGCCGTACGCACCGCGCACGTTGACGACCAGTTCGGGATCGCGCTCGGGCAGCCGCGGCATGCCGATGCCGAAGTCGCTGATGCGCAGGCCCAGCACGCTGGTCACGAAGCGCTGCGCCGCGACCGGATCGGCGCGCCCTTCGACCGGCGACTTCAACTGCCAACCCTTGTCGTCGCGCAGCAGGTGCAGCAGCTCGCGCTTGCCCGACGCCAGCACCTGGTCGACCTTCAGTTCGCTGGCCTGGGCGAACGCGTGGCGGAACACCTGCCGCTCGCGCAGGTCGTCCTGGCCGATGCGCAGGCTCTCGTACAGCGAGCTGCTCGCGACCCAGATCTTGCCGTCGCGCCGCATGTAGCGGGTGTCCTTGTCCGACAGCGGGCCGGGTCCGCCGATGTCGACCGCGATGCGTGTGCCGTCGGCCCACGCCGCCTCGAACTTCAGCTCCGGCGTGGTCAGCCCCGCCTGCTGCCGCCCCTGGTCGTCGTCGGCGAGCTTGGCCGCCTGCATCTGCGCGCTGTTCCACGCGACGACGAACTGCTCCATGCGCCCGGCCGACGCGATGTCGATGATCGGCTCCTTCAGCTGCAGGCGACCGTCGGGCGCGCGGCCGACTTCGATGGCCTGGCGCTGCGGGAACTGCCAGCGCATGTGCACGGCATCGCGCAGCGAGCGGCCATCGAGCACCGGCGACTCGGCGAGCGTCTTCACCGGCGGCTTCTGGTCGGTGAAGTAGAGGACCGCGCCGAGGCCGAGCGCCAGCAACAACAGCACGAGCAAGGTACGCGGGCCCATTCACTGCCTCCGGCGCAGCATGACGACGACGAAGCCGAGGGCGAGGAACGTCCCCGGCACCCCATAGATCAGGAAGTTGCTGGTGCGCAGGAACTGCGGCAGCTGCACATCGAGCTGGCGGGTCTGGTAGGCATCGCCGGGCAGATCGAGCAGCTCGCGCCGTTCCGTCATCCAGTTGCACACGTTGACGGCGAAGTCGCCGAAGCGGGCCTTCATGCCGGCGTTGTTGGCGACCATGCCGCCGAGGATCACCGCCTGCCCCGGGCGCGCCTTCGCGTCACCGCCGGCGTTCGGCACTTCGATCGCCAGGGCGACCTCGAACGGCCGCAGCTGGATCTTCGGCGCCCGGTAGTCCGGGAAGCCATCGGCACCGGGCACCGCGAGCCAGCCGTACTCGTGCGTGCTCAGCAACGGCTCGCGCTTCTGGTCGGGCGGAGCACCGGCGCGCTCGCGCACCCAGCGCGCGTACTGCATCTCCATCGCGCGGCCGCTCTCGGCCAGCCGCCGCGTGGTCGGGTGGCCCTTGTTGCACAGCAGGTGCAGCTTGGTGACCCCGAGGTCGCCGTCGAAGCCACCGCCCTGCGACCGCCGGCTCTGGTCCGGGATCAGGTGGAAGACCGCCTGCTCGCTGAGTTCGTAGCCGAGCAGTTCGCCGAGCTTGCCGCCGGTCGGGTTCCAGCCGTCGACGCCGCTCCACGCGTAGTTGACGAGCAACCGCCCACCGCGCTGCACGTACTGGAACAACGTCTGCGCGTCGCGGTCGGTGAACTCCTGCGACGGCTCGAGCACCATCACCAGCGCCGCGTCGACAGGCACCCCACCGCCATCGCGCAGGCTCAAGAACTTCGCCTCGAAGCCGCTCTTCACCAACGCCGCGACGAACGCGTTGTAGCCAGCATCGGCGGGCGTATCGAAGTCGGCCGTCGGCGAGTACTCCTTCAGCACGTAGGCGACCGGGATGCCCTGCACGAGCAGGCTCTTCAGCGCCGACGAGATGCCCTGTTCGCCGCGGTAGTCCTTCAGCACCGGCACCGGCATGCGCTGCGTGCCACCCGGCATCGCGACGCCGGTGTTGGGCAGATCGATCAGGGCGAGGTCGCTGACCAGCGACAGCTTGCGGTGGCGGGACTCCTTGCCCGGCATGCGCACCGCGACGACCAGCACCTCGGCGTCTTCGAACTTGTAGTCGAAGCGCCCCATCGCATCGCGCGTCGCCTGCGCCCCGGCGCCGCTGAACTCGTGGTCGAAGCGCTGCACGCTCTCGCCGCCGAGGTACGCGTAGCGCACCAGCAGCAGGCGCGTCAGGTCGACCAGGCGCCGCCGGATCGCCAGCGATTGCGTCATCGCCGGATCCGCCGCCCCACCCGGGTCCTGCGGCGGCGCGAACAGGTGGAACTCGATGATCGCCTGCTTGTCGCGCAGGTCGCGCAACAGCTCCTCGGTCACCGGATCGACCGAGTTGACCTGCTGCGGCGTCAGGTCGATCAGCGTCTTGCACGCCGGCCGCGACGCGACGTAGACGAGCAGCGCCCACACCACCAGCAGCAGCACCGCACCGAGCAGCAGGTTGCCAACCAACGCGAAGCGGCGCGCGATCATGCGATCCTCCGCGACGCCAGGCTGATGCCGGTCAGGCACAGGAAGAACGTGATGCCGCCGAGGTAGAACGCGATCTGGCTGGTGTCGATCAGGCCGCGCGCGAACCACTCGTTGAAGTTGCGCATCACGTCGAGCTTGTCGAGCAGTTCGCGCACGTAGTACTCCTGCGCCAGCGGGCCGAGGTTGCTCGCCAGCATCTGCGCCGACTGCAGCAGCAGGTAGTCGAACAGGATCGCCAGCAGGGCCGCGAGCAGCACGTTGTCGGTC